>NZ_JACNME010000012.1 GCF_014270065.1 Quadrisphaera sp. RL12-1S
AGGTCCGCCACGTAGTGCAGCGAGAAGCCGAGGTGGGTGGCCAGCGCCGCCGCGCGGCCCTGCGACAGCGGCCCGCCGGTGTGGCCGACCGCGCGCAGCAGCTCCGCGGCGCGCTCCTCCAGGACCGGCTCGTGGTTGTCGCGGGCGCGCATCTGCGCGCGCAGCTCGGCGTTGGCGCGCCGCGCCTCCTCCGGCGTGGCGGAGCGCTCGGCGTGCAGGCGCAGCACCTCCTCCTGCAGCCCCACCAGCAGCTCCAGGACGTCGGTGGGCAGCCCGCGGCCCACCCGCACCTCGGGCAACCCGAGCCCGGCGAAGACGGCGCCGCGCTGGTAGCGCTCCAGGGTGATCTCCAGGGCGTCCCGGTGCGACGGCGGGGCCTCCTGCAGCAGCTCCGCCAGCGGGCAGCCCAGCGCCGCGGCCACCGCCTGCAGCAGCGCCAGCTTGGGCTCGCGCCGGCCGTTCTCCAGCACCGACACCTGGCTGGGCGCGCGCCCCACGGCGGTGGCCAGCTCCTCCAGCGTCATGCCGCGGGCGGTGCGCAGGTGCCGCACCCGGCGCCCCACGGTGAGGGCGTCCAGGCCGGTGGGCGGTGCGGCGGGACGGGCGGTGGGGCGGGCGGCCGGGCTAGAGGTCGGGCTGGAGGTGGCGTCGGCGCTCACCGGCGCAGCGTGACAGACGAGCCCGGGTTCGCGGAAGCAGAAGAAGGGCGGAAGTTCTCGCGAGAAGACCCTGGCGACGACGAGAAGCGGGCCCGCAGAGTCCTCTCACGACGACGAACCGTCGTCCTGCTGGCGGGTGACCAACCTCCCACCAACCTCCCGACCGGCGCTGCGCCCGACCGTGCAGCACCGGACGGGCCCCCCTTTCACCGCCACCGCCGAGGAGACCGCCATGACCACGCTGGCCGAGCGCCCGAGCACCACCACCGACCCCACGAGCCACCGCACGAGCACGCCGCTGCCGGGGGACCAGACCGAGACCGCCGAGCAGATCGCCGCCCGCTGGGCCAGCGACCCCCGCTGGGCCGGCATCACGCGCACCCACACCGCCGAGGACGTCGTGGCGCTGCGCAGCTCGGTCGCGGTGGACCACACCCTCGCCCGCCGCGGCGCCGAGCGCCTCTGGCGCCAGCTGCACACCCGCGAGTGGGTGCCGGCGCTGGGGGCGCTGACCGGCAACCAGGCCGTCCAGCAGGTCCGCGCCGGCCTGGAGGCCATCTACCTGTCGGGCTGGCAGGTCGCCGCGGACGCCAACACCTCCGGGCACACCTACCCCGACCAGTCGCTCTACCCCGTCGACTCCGTCCCCACCGTGGTCCGGCGGATCAACAACGCCCTGCTGCGCGCCGACCAGATCGACAGGCTCGAGAACGGCGGGGTCGCCACCCGCGACTGGCTCGCCCCGGTCGTCGCCGACGCCGAGGCCGGCTTCGGCGGTCCGCTCAACGCCTACGAGCTCATGACCGCGATGATCGAGGCCGGCGCGGCCGGCGTGCACTGGGAGGACCAGCTCTCCAGCGCCAAGAAGTGCGGGCACCTGGGCGGCAAGGTCCTCGTCCCCACCTCCCAGCACCTGCGCACCCTGGCGGCCGCGCGCCTGGCCGCCGACGTCGCCGGCACCGACACGGTGATCATCGCCCGCACCGACTCCCTCGCCGCCGACCTCATCACCAGCGACGTCGACGAGCGCGACCGGCCCTTCCTCACCGGCGAGCGCACCGCCGAGGGCTTCTTCCGCACCCGGCCCGGGGAGGAGACCACCGTCGTGCGCGGGCTCGCCTACGCCGAGGTCGCCGACCTGCTGTGGGTGGAGACGTCCGTGCCCGACCTGGACCTGGCGCGTCGGTTCGCCGAGGCCGTCCACGCCCGCTTCCCCGGCAAGCTGCTGGCGTACAACTGCTCGCCGTCGTTCAACTGGAAGCGCCACCTCGACGACGCCACCATCGCCCGGTTCCAGCGCGAGCTGGCGGCCATGGGCTACGCCTTCCAGTTCATCACCCTGGCCGGCTTCCACGCCCTCAACCACTCCATGTACCAGCTGGCCCGCGGGTACTCCGAGCGCGCGATGAGCGCCTACGTGGAGCTGCAGGAGGCCGAGTTCGCCGCCGAGGCGGACGGCTACACCGCCACCCGCCACCAGCGCGAGGTCGGCACGGGGTACTTCGACAGGGTCTCCACCGCCGTCGACCCCGCCAGCACCACCCTCGCCCTGCACGGCTCCACCGAGTCCGAGCAGTTCGGCGAGCAGCTCGAGGGAGGTGCTCACTGATGAGCGCGCAGACCGCCCAGCAGCCCCTGACCAGCGACTTCGGCGCGCGGACCGGGTTCGCGCCGATGCGCCGCTGGGACTCCCCCCTCGTCGTCGTCCCCGACAGCCGTCAGGACGACGACGCCCGCGGCCAGCGGCGGCCGCTGCTGCCGCGCCACGGCGTCCAGGTGCTCGGCACCATGACCGAGCGCGCCGAGGAGGTGCTCACCGACGAGGCGCTGGCCCTGCTCGGTGAGCTGCACCGCAGGTTCGCGGGGCGCCGGCACGAGCTGCTGCAGGCGCGGGTGGAGCGGCAGAAGCGCATCGACGGCGGGTTCACGCCGGGCTTCCTGCCCCAGACCGAGCAGGTCCGGCGAGACCGGTCCTGGCGGGTCGCCGGTCCCGGTCCGGGCCTGGAGGACCGCCGGGTGGAGATCACCGGGCCGTGCGAGCCGAAGATGGCCGTCAACGCCCTCAACTCCGGGGCGCGGGTGTGGCTGGCCGACCTGGAGGACGCCGCCTCCCCCACCTGGGAGAACGTCATCACCTCCCAGCTGGTGCTGCGCGACGCCGTCCGCGGCCAGCTCCGGCACACCGCTCCCGACGGGCGCCTCTACGAGGTGCTGCCCGTGGCCGAGGGCGGGGTCGCCGGGCCCGGGCACCGCGCTGTCGACACCACCATCGTCATGAGGCCGCGCGGGTGGCACCTGGTGGAGAAGCACCTGCGCATCGCCGACCCGCGCGACCCGTCGGGCCAGGGCTGCCCGGCCTCGGCGTCGCTGGTGGACTGGGCGCTGTTCGCCACCGGGTGCGCGCGCGAGCTGGTCGCTGCCGGCAAGGGCCCGTACGCCTACCTGCCCAAGCTGCAGAGCCACCTGGAGGCGCGGCTGTGGGACGAGGTGTTCACCGCCACCGAGGAGCACCTCGGCCTGGCCCACGGGACCGTGCGCGCCACCGTGCTGGTGGAGACGGTCCACGCCGCCTTCGAGATGGAGGAGATCCTCTACGAGCTGCGCGACCACTGCGCGGGGCTCAACGCCGGCCGGTGGGACTACATCTTCTCGGCCATCAAGACCTTCTCCGAGCGCGGCCCGCGCTGGGTGCTGCCGGACCGCGCCGACATCACCATGACCGTGCCGCCGATGGCCACCTACGCCCAGCTGCTGGTCCAGACGTGCCAGCGGCGCGGGGCGCAGGCGATCGGCGGGATGAGCGCCTTCATCCCGCAGCGGTCGGACCCGGGGGCGACCGCGCGGGCGCTGGAGAAGGTCCGCAGCGACAAGGAGCGCGAGGCGGCGATGGGCTTCGACGGCTCGTGGGTGGCCCACCCCGGCCTGGTCGCGGTGGCGCAGGCCGCCTTCGACGCCGAGCGCTCCCCCGCCGCCGGCGAGCGGCCCGCCGCGCCCGAGCCGCTCCCGTCGGACCCCACCACCGCCGCTCGGCTGCTCGACCTGGCGTCGGTGCCGGGGCGGATCACCTCCGACGGGCTGCGCACCAACGTCTCCGCGGCGGTGCGCTACGTCGCGGCGTGGCTCGGGGGGACCGGCGCCGTCGCCATCGACGGGCTCATGGAGGACGCCGCCACGGCGGAGATCTCCCGGGCCCAGGTGTGGCAGTGGGTCCGGTGGGGCGCGGTGACCGCCGACGACGGCCGGCCGATCACCCGCGAGCGCGTGGAGGCGGTGCTGGAGGACGTCGTGGAGTGGCTGCCGCGGCGTCCGGGAGACCACGTGGACGAGGCCGCGGAGGTGTTCCGCGCGGTGGCCCTCGGGGACCGGCTGCCGCCGTTCCTCACCACCGTCGCCTACGTGGAGCACCTCGTGGAGCCCCGCGGCTGAGCAGCCGGACTCCTCGGCTGGGGCCCGCCCCGCTCAGGGCGCTCCGGCGCCGGAGCGGGGCGGGCCGTCGGCGTCGGGCTCGAGGACGAGGTCGGCCTCGAGGTCGAGGAAGCGCCCGACGAGGACGGTCGGCGCCGCGATCCCCAGCGGTCGCCGGTCGAGGCGGCCGCGCACGCGCACCCGGACCCCGTGCGGGACCGCCGCCGGTGGTGGCTGGAGCGTGGCGGTCAGCTCGACGGGGGCGCTGGCCCCGCGGGCGAGGACGACGGCGTGGGCGTGGACGTGTCCTGTGCTGACGTCGTCCTGCCCGTCGTCCTGCCCGGTGGACGAGGCGATGGCGGCAGTGGTGGTGGTGCGGACCTCCACCACGGGGTGCGCGCCCGTGCTGAGGAACCGGGGCCTGCCCAGCTCCCGGTCCCGGCGCTCGTTGCCGGTGCTGACCGCCGTCGCGTCCACGCGCACGACGGCGCGCACCACCGCGCCGCCGTCGTCGACGGTGACGGTGCCGCCGAGCACCGGCATGGTCCCCTCCACCGCGGTGACGAGCTTGTCGCGCACGCGGAACCCCGCCCGGCTCGCCCCGGGCACCAGCCGCCACCGGCCGGGGCCTGGCAGGTGCGGCAGGTGGGGCACGGGGCCGGGGCCGCGCAGGGGCGAGGGTGCGCTCACCGGGACACCTCGACGAGGGCGTCGGCGAACCGGCCCCTGACCTCGACGCGGTCGTACCGGAGGACGCGGTCGGGCCCCGGCAGCAGGGCCGGGTCCTCCCCGGGCAGCAGCTCGGAGCCGGTGGCCAGCGCGGCCAGGGCGTCCAGCGCCGCCGCGTCGCGCGCGATCACCACGAGGCACTCACCGCCGTCCGGCGCCACGCAGCGCAGACCTCCGAGGAGGCCGTCGCGCAGCTCGGGGTGCGCCTCCACGAGCGGCGTGATGCGCTCGCGGGAGGCGCGCTGGGAGGCCTCGACGTGGCGCTGGCTGCGCGGCCCGTCGAACTGCACGAGCTGGACGACCAGCGGCACGACCGCCGACCCCACCTCGGCCCCGGCCCCGGCCCCGGTCACCGCGAGCCCCGGACGCTCGCGACCGGCGGGACGTCCCAGTCGTCGTCGCGGGTGCGCAGCACGGACCAGGCCGCCACGGCGCAGGCCAGCGTCGTGCCGCCCCAGCCCACGAAGTCGAGGGCCCGGCTGGGCACCACCACCGCCGCCACGAAGTGCAGCGGCTGGCTGAGCACCAGCAGCCACGCCGCCCACCGGGGCACCGCGCGGGCACGCAGCAGCGCGACGCCCAGCAGCACCGTGCCCACGATGTGGCCGACCACCCACAGCAGGCCGGTGGTCATCGACAGCGCCGAGCCGTCCACGGCGGTCCCGAGGGCCAGGAGCGCGTCCCGCGGGACGCCCGCGTCCGCCCCGGCGAGCACCAGCTGCTCGCTGTTGCCCGCGGCGCCCCAGCAGGCGTAGGCGGTGAACGCCAGCGCCGCCCCGGCGGCCGCCAGCCGCGGCGAGCCGCGCCGGGCGAGGCGGTGCAGCGCCAGCACCCCCAGCAGCAGCGCCGGCGAGGCCACCGCTCCCGCCCACTGCATCGCGGACATCCAGGCGCGGTCGCCGAGGATCCCGTCCACGATCTGCGCCGGGGTGTCGGTGGTCCAGTACGGCAGCCCCATCCGGCCCGCCGTGATGACCGCCGGGCCCACCGGCAGCAGCAGGGCGGCGGTCCAGCGGGCCGCGCGGCGCAGGTCGTGCGGTGGAGCGGCCAGCGAGAGAGCCCCGGTCCCGGCCCCGGTCACGACGGGAGGGGAGGCGGACGACGGGCTGGTGAAGGACGGATGGCGGGTGGTGCTCACGGCTCCTCCTCGGGTGCCCCGGCGGCCGGTGCCGCCCGGTGCTCCCACGCTCCGCCCGGCGGGCACCGCGCCGGCAGGGGCGCAGCCCGGGACGCACCCGGGACGGTCTCCCGGGTCCGCGCGGGGACCGTGCCCGCCAGGCCCTGGCGCGGCACGCCGACCGCGTCCACCATCGGCGCGTGGAGGATCCCCGCCCGGTGCGACGGCGCTGGTCCGCGGGCCTGGTGCTCGTGGTGGCCAGCACCGCCGCCGCGCTGCTCGGTCCCCCGGTGGGGCTGGCCGCCGGGGTCACCTGGCCCGAGCTGGTCGAGGGCTTCGCCGTCACCGACAGCGCCGCCGCGCTGAGCCTCACGGCCGCCGCCGCCCCCGTGGTCCTCGCGCGCCCGGGCCACGCCGTCGGCCGGCTCCTGCTCGCCTCGGGGGCCTGCTACGCCGCCGCGGCCCTGGTCATCCCCGCCACCGCGGCGCTCGCGGCGGCCGGCGCCCCGCGCGGGGTGGTGTCCGCGTCGGCCCTGGCCGGGGAGCTGGTGTGGACGCCCGCCGTCGCCGTCCTCATCCCCCTGCTCCTGCTCGTCTTCCCCACCGGGACCCTGGCGCACCGCGCCTGGCGACCGGTGGCGGTGCTCCTCGTGGTGAGCGGGCCGCTGTTCGCGTGGTCGGTGCTGGACCCGGTGGGGTTCACCCTGCGCGGCGAGCAGCTGGGACCGCCCGCCTGGGTGTCCGCGGCACCGGGCTGGGTGCAGCCCGTCAGCGGCCTGCGCGGCACGGGCCTGCTGCTGGCCTCGGTGGCCCTGCTCGCGTGGCGGTGGGTGCGAGGGGACGACGTGGTCCGCCGCCAGCTGCTGTGGGTGCTCGTCGCGACGGCCGTGACGACGGTCGCGGTGCTCCTGCCCACCGACGGGGTCGACCCGCTGCGCATCGCGGCCGTGCTGCCGCTGGTCCCGGGCGCGGTAGCGGTGGCGGTGGTGCGCCACCAGCTGCTCGACATCCGCCTGGTGGTGGCGCGCGCCCTCGCCTACGGCGTGCTGGCGGGGCTGGCCGCCGGGGTGTTCGCGGCGGCCGTGGTGCTGGTGGTGCTCCTGGCCGGGACCGTCAGCGGCAGCACGACGACGGTGGCCGCGGCGGCCGCCGTCACGGCCGCCGTGGTGGCGCCCCTGCACGCGGCGGTGGTCGGCCGGGTGGAGCGGGCCCTGTACGGCCAGCGGCGAGACCCGGTGGCGGTGCTCGAGTCGCTCGCGCCGCACCTGAGCGCCGGGCGGGCGGGGCTGGACGGCGCTGTCGCCTCGCTCGCGGAGGTGCTGCGGCTGCCGCGCGCGGTGCTGGTGGACGGGGCGGATCGCGTGGTCGCCTCCTCGGGGTGGAGCGCCGGGCACGTCGACGGGCACGTCGAGCAGGACGTCGACGGGGACGTCGACGGGGACGTCGACGGGGAGCGCCTCGCGCTGCCGGGCGGGGCGCTGGTGGTGAGCCCGCGGCGGGGGCAGGCGGCGCTGTCCCGCGCCGACCGGCGGGCCGTGGCGGCCATCTCCGCGCCGCTGGCGGTGGCGCTGCGGGCCACCGAGCTGACCGAGCAGCTGCAGCGGGCCCGCCTGGAGGCGCTGGCCGCGCGCGCCGACGAGCGCGAGCGCATCCGCCAGGACCTGCACGACGGCCTGGGGCCGGCGCTGGCCGGCATCGCCTTCTCGGCCGCGGCGGTCCAGCACCTGCTGCCGGCCACCTCCTCGCGCCCGTGCGACGGGGCGGACGACGGGGTGGCCGCGGCAGCGGCCGTGGCCGGGTCCATCGCGCAGGACGTGGCGGCCGCCTCCCGGGAGGTCCGCCGGATCGTGGACGGGCTGCAGCCGGCGGGGCTGGAGGGGCGGACGCTGGTGGAGGCGCTGCGCGCCGAGGCCGAGCGGGTGGGGCGGGTGCCGCGGACGGCGGCGGACGGCGCCCAGCAGCCCCTGCTGGTGGACCTCGACCTCCCGGGCGGCCCCGGCGGTGGCCCCCCGCTGCCGGAGGACGTGGAGGTGGCGCTGTACCGGACCGCGGTGGAGGCGCTGCACAACGCCGCCCGGCACGGGCGCGCCGAGCGGGCCCTGGTGAGGCTGCGGGTGGGCGAGCGCGCGGAGCTGGAGGTGCTCGACAGCACCGCCGGGTGCCACGACCCGGTGCCGTGGGAGGCCGGGACCGGTCTGCGCGGCATCGCGCGCCGCACCGCTGAGCTCGGAGGCACGTGGTGGGCCGGGCCGACCCCGCAGGGCGGGCGCGTCGTCGTCGACGTCCCCCTCCCGCCCCCGGTGGTGACGGGATGACGGGCGGGGTGGCGGGCGGGGTGGCGGGCTGGAGCGCTGGGCGGCTGTCGGTGCTCGTGGTGGACGACCACCCCGTGGTGCGCCGGGGGCTGGTGGCGCTGCTGGGCGCCGTGGACGAGCTGGTCGTGGCGGGCGAGGCCGCCACGGCGCAGGAGGCGGTGGACCTGGCCCGGCGGCTGGCTCCGGAGCTGGTGGTGCTCGACCTCGAGCTGCCCGGGCGCAGCGGCCTGGCGGCCGCCGCGGAGCTGCGGGCGCTGCCGCAGCCCCCGGGTGTGCTGGTGCTGACGATGCACGACGACGTCGACAGCTGCGAGGCGGCGCTGCGGGCCGGGGCCCGCGGGTACCTGCTCAAGGACGGGCCCGTCGAGGAGCTGCTGGCCGCCGTCCGCACGGTGGCCGCGGGAGGTGTGGTGGTCACCGGGTCCCTGCGGGACGTGGACCCGCGCCTGCTGACCGGCTCGCACCCCTGCGCCCCGTTCCCGCAGCTGACGCCGCGCGAGCGCGACGTGCTCCGCTGCGCCGCCCGCGGGATGGGCGGGGCCAGCACCGCGGCCGAGCTGGGGCTGGCGCCCAAGACGGTGGCCAACCACCTGTCGTCGGTGCTGGTCAAGCTGGGCGTGGCCACCCGCGAGGAGGCCGCGGCGCGGGCGCGGCGGGCCGGGCTGGCCGAGGACCCCGTCGGCCGGACCGGTCCCGGCGCCGGCGCGCGGTAGGGCAGGAGGTCCCCGCCGCCCGGGACCCGAGGACCTGCCCCTCCCCCGGTCACCTCACCACGCTGCTGACGTGTCGTCGCACCAGCTCGAGCACCCCCGGGACGACGTGCCGGAGGGGCGTCCGGACGCGCCCGTCCCGCCAGCGGCGGCGGCGCGGGTGCCGCAGCAGGCGGGACCGCCGGACGGCGAGGTGGGGCCGGCGTGGACGCGCGCGCGGGGGGTCGGGGTCGGCTGGGACGGGTCGCCGTCGTCGGCGGAGGCCGTGCGCTGGGCCGCGGCCGAGGCCGCCGCGCGCTCGTGCCCGTTGACCGTGCTGCACGCCGCCGGTGCCTACGCCGTGTGGCTGGACCCCACCGCCCACCCCGACCTCCCGGCGCTGGTGCGCGAGATGAGCTCGAGCGGGGCGCAGGCCGCGCTGGACGCGCTGGAGGAGCTGCGCGCCGTGGCGGCGCCGGGGGCCACCGCCGTGGAGGTCGGCCGCACCACCGGCCTGCTCGGACCGCAGGACCTGCTGCTCGAGTGCTCCGAGGAGCTGGACGCGCTGGTGCTCGGCAACCGCGGGCGCGCTCGGCTGACGGCCGCGCTGCTCGGGTCCGTCTCGTTCTCCGTGGCAGCGCGCTCGGCCTGCCCGGTGGTAGTGGTCCGCGACGGCGACGTCCCGCGCCCCGGCCCGGGCGTCCCCGTGGTGGTCGGCTACGACGCGTCGGGGCCCGCGCTGGCGGCGGCCCGGTTCGCCGCCGCGCAGGCGGCGCGCGCGGGCGCCGAGCTGGAGGTGGTCCCGGTGCTGCAGCCCGGTGACGGGCGCGGCGGGGAGCTGCGGGAGAGCGCCGCCGCGCTGGTCTGGCGGCTGCGCGCCGAGCACCCGGGGCTGAGCGCGTCCGTGCTGGCGCAGCGCGGGGCACCCGACCGGGTGCTGCTGGCCGCGGGCGAGGCGGCCGGGCTGGTGGTGGTCGGGTCCCGGGGACGCACCCGGACGGGCGCCCTGGTGCTGGGGTCCACCAGCACCGCGGTGGTGCACGGGTCGCGGACGCCGGTGGCCGTGGTCCGCGGGACCCGCGAGGGCTGATCGGGCCTGCTCAGCAGCCCCGGGCGAGCTCGGCGCGGCGGGCGCTGGCGAGCTCCAGGACCACCTGGTCGCTGAGGCGGCGGCGGGTGGTGTCCAGCCACGCGGACGCGAAGTCCTCCCCGTCAGCGCCAGCACCCGCGCTGCCACCGAGGGCGCGCAGGGCGGCGGCAGCGGCCTCGGCCACGGCGACCACCAGGGCGGGGGCCAGCGCTCCGGCGTACTCGGCCACCAGCAGCTGCACGCGCTCTCCCAGCGGGAGGGGCAGCGGCAGGGGCAGCGGCACGGGCGGGGCCTGCGACGGGGCCTGCGACGGGGCGTCCGCCACCGGTGCGGGAACGGTCTGGCACAGCTCCACGCGATGCGCCTCCTCACGGCCGCGACGACACTCCGCATCACAGCGGGTGACGACCCGTCACCGAAAGGGACCTTCGGCCCCCTCCTGCAGTCCCCCGGAGGCGCGGGAGCCCACGCAGCGACGAGCCCGGGACGTCAGACCCTGGTAGCAGGGGCTGCGGCCGCGCACGCTCGCGGCACCGGCCTCGCGCAGCACGGAGGTGGTCGAGGTGGCCCGGCGACCGAGCGGCAGCGGACGCGTGGCGCGCACCCGCCGGCTCCTCCTGCCGGGGCGCTCGCCCCTGGCCCGCACCTGCGACAGGCTCGAGGGGGCGCTGGTGCTGGTGCTGGTGGCCCTCGGGGTGTCAGCGCTGCCCGCCGCCGTCCCGGCGCACGCGGTCTGCGCCCACCAGCTCGAGCTGGCGGAGCAGGCGGCGGCGCAGGGCCGGCGGCAGGTCGAGGCGCAGGTGCTCGACGGTCCCCTCCTGCCCGCGGCGGAGCCGGGCGGCAGCGGTCCCGGGGTCTCCGCGGACCAGAGCGTGCGGGTGTCCTGGACCGGGCTGGACGGTCGGCCCCGCACCGGCCTGGTCCCGGTGGACGTCACCTCCCGCCCGGGGGCGCGCGTGCTGGTCTGGGCCGACGACGCGGGCACCGCCCGGCCGGTGACCAGTGCTCGCGAGCGCGCCGTGGCCTCCTGGGGCCAGGTGGCGCTCCTGGTGGCCACCTGGTGGTGCTGCCTCGTCACCGCCCGCCTGGTGGTGGGGGCGGCCGTCGACTGCTGGCGGGCCCGGTGGTGGTCCCGGCAGTGGGCCCTCACCGGTCCCCGGTGGACCTCCCGGGCCTGACCGGGCAGTGGCTCCGGACCCGGTCGGGCCGGGTGGGGCCTGGTCGGACCCGCCGACCAGCCGCCCGCCCCTGCCGTCCACCGCCTCCCGCGGGGTACGGTCACGGCCAGCAAGAGACCCGGAGGTGCCGCGTGACCACCGCAGCGCAGGACTGGCTGTCGGCGCGAGTGAGCAGCACCCGTGACATCGGGCTGCGCGGCGTGCTGCAGGAGCTGGTGGAGCACCTCTCCCTGGCCACCTCGGAGGCGGTGACGCTGCGCCGCCTGTCCGCGGACCGCCAGAGGCTCGTGCCGGTGGCCTGGTTCCACCCCGACCCGAGCGCCCGCGGCGCCATCGGGGAGATCATGAGCCACACCGCCGAGCTGTCCGACGCCGGCCTGTGGCGCCCCGTGGTGGAGGAGCGCCGGCCGGCCCGCTGGCACCTGCCGCCCGGCAGCGCCCCCGCGCTGGCCTCCGAGGAGCAGGCCCGGTGGCTGCAGCGGTACCCGCTGCGCGCCGTCATGGGCGCCCCCGTGGTCGGCGGCGAGGACCTGCTCGGCGGGGTCGCGCTGCTGCGCTTCGGCCGGGACGCGCCCTTCACCGACGACGACGAGGGCATGCTCGTCTACTTCGCCGAGCGCGTCGCGGACGTGCTGGTGCTCCTGGACGTCCCCTGAGCGGATGACGCCGACGGGACCTTCGACCCGTCTGCCGGCGCCCTCGGCGCCACACGATCACCTCGTGGACGACACCGGCGACGGCGCCGCGCCGCGCGTGACGGCGCTGCTGGAGGCCGCCCGCGCCCTCGGGGCCGCTGCGTCCGAGGGGGACGTGCTCGCGGCTGTCGCGCTCGAGGGGGCGCGGGCGATGGGCGCCACCGCCGCCGCGCTGTGCCTGCCCGACCCCGAGCGGCGCGTGGTCCGCACCCTGGTCGCCACCACGCGCGAGGCCGCACGCGGTGCCGCTGGGGACCGCGCCGTGCGCGTGGACGTCACCGACCTGCCCGAGCAGCACCCCCTGCCCGTGGTGAGGGCCGCGCTCACCGGCGAGGCGTGGTTCCTCCCCGACCGCGCCGCGGCCCTGGACGCGCTCCCGCAGGCCCGCGAGCTGTACGAGACCTCGAGCACCGAGGCCTCGGTGGTGCTCCCCCTGCTCGTGGGCGACCGCTGCGCCGGCGCCCTGGGGCTGGCCTTCGACGAGCCCCGCGACTGGCTCCGGGCCGATCGCGAGCTCGTGGAGGCCCTCGCGGCGCTCACCGGTCAGGCGCTGGACCGGCTCGCCGCGCTCGAGGCCGAGCGCGCCGCCGTGGCGGAGCTGCACCGGGTGGCCGACGCCCTGCGGGACAGCCTGGCCCCCTCGCTGTCGACCACCGCCCTGCCGGGCCTGGACGTGGTGGCGGTGAGCCTGCCCGCCGCCCAGGACGTCCGCCTGGGCGGCGACTGGGCCGACGCCCTCACCGACGACGACGCGGTGGTGCTGGCGGTCGGTGACGTGGTCGGCCACGACGGCGTGACCGCGGTGGCCGTCGCCCAGGCGCGGGGCGGCCTGCGCGGGGCGCTGCGCGCCCTCGGCAGCACCTCCCCGGCGGCGCTGCTCGCGGCGCTGGACGAGGTGCTCAGCGAGCCCGACACCGCGGTCATGGCGACGGCGGTGGTGTGCCGGGCGTCCCGCGGGCCCGGCCCCGCCGGGACGTGGCAGCTGAGGTGCGCCAGCGCCGGGCACCTGCCCCCGCTGCTGAGGCACCCCGACGGCCGGGTGGAGGCGGTGGGACCGGTCGGTGACCTGCTGCTCGGGCTGGCCGACGGTTCGGCGGGGATCACGGACGTGCGACGCGCCGAGCACGTGCTCGAGGCGCTGCCCGGGTCGGTGCTCCTGGTCTTCTCCGACGGGGTGGTCGAGCGGCGCGGGGAGGGCCTGGCCGACCGCCACGCGGCCCTGGCCGAGCTGCTCGCCGGCTGCGACACCTCCTCGGCGGGGGCCGTCTGCGACGCCGTGCTGGAGGCGGTGGGCGCGGGCGCCGAGGACGACGTCACGGTGCTCGTGGCCGTGCTCGGCTGACAGCGGACGGCCCGGCGAGAGGCTCGGCGGACGGCTCAGCGGACGACGGCCACCGGGCAGGGCGCGCTCGTGAGGAGCTCCAGCGCCGTCAGCCCGAGGCGGCCGCCGCGGCCGTCCCGGGCGTCGGTGCCGCGCGCCCCGAGCACGAGCAGCCCGGCGCCCCGGGCTGGGTCGAGCAGCACCTCGGCGGCGGCGCCGCGGGCGGCGCGCCGCTCCAGGACGAGCGCCGGCGCCACCTCGCGCACCGCCGCGGTGGCGGCGCGCAGGCGGGCCATCGCCTCCAGCTCCGCCGGCTCGACGCCGTCCCCGCCGGCCACGCCGTCCTCGCCGTCCCCGCCGGCCACGCCGTCCTCGCCGCCCGGGCTCGCGGTGCGGTGCCAGGCCGTGGTGCGCACGGGGCCGCCCGGTGCGCAGCCCCAGGCGGCCACGAGCACCAGGCGCGCGCCGGAGGCCGCGGCCTCGGCGGCCGCGAAGCGCGCCGCGCGCTCGCTGCTGGCCGAGCCGTCGAGCCCCACCACCACCGGGTGGTCCGGACCGGGCACGTGCGCCGCGCCGCGCACCAGGACCACGGGGCTCGTGGCGGCGTCGACCACCGAGAACGCGACGCGTCCCAGCCGGGTGGGCCCGCCGCGCGCCACCACCACCGACTCGGCGCTGGCGGACGCGCCGAGCAGCGCCGCGGCCGCGTCCCCCAGCACGCTCACCGGCGTCGCGTCGGCACCCGCAGCACCGGCGAGCGCCGCGCCCTCGGCGGCCACGCCCTCGGCGGTCCGCCAGGCCTCCTCCACCGCCGCGCCGACCTCGAGGGCCTCCTGCGCCGTGGAGGTGCCGTCCAGCGCGACGTCCACCCCGCCGTCCACCGCGCCGTCCACCCCGCCGTCGTCGTCCTCCTGGTGCACCGCGCGCAGGTCGTCGACGGCGCTCAGCACCACCAGCGGCGTGCCGGAGCGGCGGGCGCGCTGGGCCGCCCACTGCAGCGCCACGCTGGCCGCGGAGGAGCCGTCGTACCCGATGACGCTGCGGCCGTCGGCCCGTCCGGGCGGCACCTCGCGCACGGGGCGGGGCAGCTGTGCGGTCACCGCACCCAGGCTCGTCGCACCCCGCCCGCCACGACAGGGACGGAGGTCCCGCCCCGCGCGTCCCCCGCGGGGTGTGACCTCCGGCCCTGGTCGGCGCGGAGCCGCCCCGGAGAGCCTGGTGCAGCCGTCGGCGGCAGGGGCCGCCGGCCGGGGGGACGGTCGCGGAGGTGGCGGATGAGGGTCAGCGAGGTCGTGGAGCGCGACGCGGTGGCGCTGCGGTCCAGCGACGACGTCAGGACGGCGGCGGCGCTGCTGGTGGCCCACCACCGGTCGGCGGTGCCGGTGGTCGACGGCGACCGCCGCGTGGTGGGGTCGGTCTGCGACGCCGACCTCCTGCGCGCCGCACGGGCCCTCCTCGGCGGCGGCCCCGGCGGCCCCGGGGAACCGGACGGCCCGGGCGCCCCGCGGACCGTGGCCGAGGTCATGGCAGCCCCGGTGCCGGTCCACCTCGACGACGACGTCGAGCTCGCGCTGTCGCTGCTGCGCCTGCGCGACGTCCGGTGCCTGGCCGTGGTCGACCAGAGCGGGCTGGTGGGCGTGGTGACGCGGGAGCGGCTGCTCGCCGTGCTCACCGGTCACGACCCGACCGTCCGGCGCGGGGTGCTGGACGCGCTGGTGGCCCTGGTGGGACCCGCACCGCAGGAGCGCTGGGACGTGCGGGTGGACGCCGGGGTGGTCCACCTGGAGGCGCGGCCGGGGGTGCCGGTGGGCGGCGAGGACCGGGAGCTGGCCGCGGTGCTGGCGCGCACCGTGCCGGGGGTGGTGGACGTGGTCCACGGCCGGGGTGCCGGGCCGGCGGGGCGGCCGGGGAGCGAGGACGGGACCGGCGGCGCCGGCGGTCCCGCGGTCGGGTGCGACCCGTGACCGCCCTGGCCCACCACCGCGGGACCGCGCAGGACGGCCGCCGGCTGGTGCCGCTCGACGAGGCGGAGTGCTGGGACCTGCTGCGCGGGCAGCGCGTGGGCCGGCTCGTCTACACCGAGGCGGTGCTGCCGGCCGTCGTGCCCGTCGCCTTCACCGTGGTGGGGGGTGACGTGGTGGTCGCCGCGACGCCCGGGGACAAGGTCACCGCGGCGGTGCGCGGGGCGGTGGTGGCCTTCGAGGTGGACCAGGCGGACCGGGAGGCCCGCACCGGGTGGTCCGTGACCGCCGTCGGCCCCGCGCGGGTGCTGGCCGACCCGCACCTGGCGGCGCGGCTGCGCGCCGACGGCCTGGTGCCGTGGGCGCCCTCGCCGCTGGCGACGTACCTCGCGGTGGCGGTGCAGGTGGTCAGCGGGCGCGCGCTCGTGCGCGGCTGACCGCCCCCGTCGCCGCCGGCCGGCTCACCGAGCCCGGCGGACGCCCCCGGAGCCGCGCAGCTCGGAGGCGAGCACGGCCGCCTGCGTGCGGCGCTCCAGCCCCAGCTTGGCCAGCAGGTGCGAGACGTAGTTCTTCACCGTCTTCTCGGCGATGTAGAGCCGCTCGCCGATCTGGCGGTTGGTGAGGCCCTCCCCGATGAGCACCAGCACCTCCCGCTCCCGCTCGGACAGCTCCGCCAGCGGCCCGCTGGGCTCGGCACCGCGGCGCATCCGCTCCATCACCACCGACGCCGCGCGCGGGTCCAGCAGCGACCCGCCGGCGGCCACCGTGCGCACCGCCGCCACGAGGTCCTGCCCGAGCACCTGCTTGAGCAGGTACCCGGACGCCCCCGCCATGATCGAGTCCAGCAGGGCCTCGTCGTCGCTGTAGCTGGTGAGCATGAGCACGCGCAGGTCCGGCATCCGCGAGCGCAGCTCGCGGCACACGGCGACGCCGTCCCCGTCGGGCAGGCGCACGTCCAGCACGGCGACGTCGGGGCGCAGCGCGGGCGCCCGGGCGAGGGCCTCGGCGGCGGTGCTGGCCTCGCCCACCACCGCCAGCGCGGGGTCGGTGCTGAGCACGTCGGCCACGCCGCGGCGCACCACCTCGTGGTCGTCGAGGAGGAACACCCGCACCACGGCGGAGGCGGCCGGCGCCCCGGACGGGGAGCTGTCGGCTGCGGGGGGCGCGGGGGTCGCGGCGTCGCTCACTCGGTCGACGCTACGGGGAGGGTCCCGGGGGTGACAGGGACGGAGGTCCCGGCCGGCGTCCTCCGCGCGGAGGACCGCCGCACCGCGGCGGCGGGACCCCCGCCCCTGGCGCGGCACCGGGACGGAGGGCCCTGGACCGGGTGGCGGCGAGCGCGGCAGGGTGGGCGCCGTGGAAGCCCGGCTGCGCCGCCTGCTCGACGCGGTGGTGACCATCAACGACCTCGACCTCGACGCCGTCCTCCACGGCCTGGTGCAGGCCGCGACCGAGCTGGTGGGGGCGCGGTACGGCGCGCTGGGGGTGATCTCCGCGGACGGGCGCGGGCTCGACAGGTTCGTGCACACCGGGATGGACCCCGCCGTCGCCGCGTCGCTGGGCCACCTCCCCGAGGGGCGCGGCGTGCTGGGCCGCCTCATCGCCGACCCCCGGCCGCTGCGCGTCGACGACCTCACCGCGGACCCGCAGGCCGTCGGCTTCCCGCCCGGGCACCCGCCCATGCGCAGCTTCCTCGGCGTGCCCGTGGTGGTGCGGGGCGAGGTCTTCGGCAACCTCTACCTCACCGAGAAGGACCCCGGCCGCGACGACGGCCGGTTCACCCCCGAGGACTCCGAGGTCGCGCAGGCCCTGGCCGCGGTCGCCGGCACCGCCATCGCGAACGCGTCCCTGCACGCCGACGCCCAGCGGCTGGCGGTGCTGGAGGACCGCGACCGCATCGCCCACGACCTGCACGACCACGTCATCCAGCGCCTGTTCGCGGCGGGGCTGTCGCTGCAGGCGCTCACCGCCCGGCTGCAGGACACTGACCAGGCCGAGGTCCGCACCCGGCTGGCGGGGGTGGTGTCCCAGCTCGACGAGGTGGTGCGCGACGTGCGCACCACCATCTTCGGCCTGCACGTGAGCCCCGGTGCCGGCGGGCTGCGCCGCCAGCTGCTCGACCTGGTCGAGGAGATGGCGGGGCGCGCGACCACCACGGTGCGCACCACCGGCGCGGTCGACGCGCTCGTGAGCGGCGTGCTGGCCACCGACGTCGTCGCCGTGGTCCGGGAGGGCCTCAGCAACGCCGTCCGCCACGGGCTCGCCTCCCACCTGGTGGTGACGGTGGACGCCACCGCCACCGACGCGGCCACCGGGGCGGACGCCGTGGCGGTCCAGGTCGACGACGACGGCGCCGGCATCGAGGCCGACTCCGCGCGGTCGGGCCTGGCGGGCCTGCAGCAGCGGGCCACCCGCCGCGGCGGCACCTTCGACGTGCGCCGACGGGCCGAGGGCGGCACCCGGCTGCTGTGGACCGCCCCGCTGCAGGTCAGCCCCGCCTGAAGCGCGCCCGAGGAGCGTGCGGCGGTGACCGTGGCCGCCGCGGCGCCGGCGTCCGTCGTCGTCCTCGTCGTCAGGTCGCCGTTCCCCGACGTCATGCCCAGCTCGATCGGCCCCGCCGGCACGCTCACGCTGCGCAACGCCTCCTCCTCGCACGACACGCTGGTGGTGAGTGATGACGTGGGTGGCCGTGGCGCTCGTGCCGGTGGTGCTCGCCTCCCAGGCGTGGTCGCTGTGGGTGTTCCGCCGCCAGATCTCCGCCGAGCACGTGACGGTGTTCCGGTGCCGGCGCGGCGGCTCGACGGGAGCGCTGCTCCCGGCTGGGCAGGCAGCGGGCAGCCAGCGGGGGCCCGGTCGGGTGCGTGGGGGGCCGCGCACCCGACCAAGCCCCCGTCCGTCCAGCGTCGCCTGTCTCGCGACGACGGCCAGGGGCCCGAGGTCCCCGGGGGTCGGGACCAAGGTCCCCTCCCGCGTGCGGCCCGGGCCGCCGAGACCCCTGACGAGGGCCTGCGCGGGCCCAGCCGCCACAGGACCCCAGGAGACGCCGCCGTGACCCACCGGACCCACCGGACCCACCGCCTCGCCGACCTGCGCATCGCCGCGAAGCTGCACCTGGGCTTCGGGCTGGTCTGCCTGCTGCTCCTCGCCGTCGCCGGCACGGCCGCCTTCCACCTCGGCCAGCTCCAGGGCGGCCTGGAGGAGCTCGCGACCAGCGGCATGCCGTCGGTGCGGACCTCGGCGGCGGCCGAGGCTGCCTTCCTGCGGGTCCGCCTCGACCTGGTGGGCGTGGCCGTGAGCGCCGACGACGCCGGGGCCTCCGCGGCCGCGCAGCAGCTCACAGCGGACGAGACCGCCCTGGACGCGGCCTGGGCCGCCTACCTCGCCACCTCCCCCAGCACCACCGCGGCGCAGCGCGGCGCGGTCACCGACGCGCTGGCCGCCTACCGGGCCACGGTCCCGCCGCTGCTGGCGCTCGCCCAGGCGCACGACACCGCCGGCTTCGACGCGCTGCGCGTGACCAGCGGCGTGCCGGCCGCGGCGGCCCTGACCAAGGCCCTGGAGACCGTCACGGCGGCCGAGGTGTCCGCCGCTGACGCCATGGTGGCCCGGGACCGCGCCTCCTACCGGCAGGCGCTGCTGGTGCTGGCGGCGTCCTCGGTGGCCGCGGCGGTGCTGGCCGGGGTCGTGGCGTGGCTGGTCGCGCGGTCGGTGAGCCGTCCGCTGGCCCGCGTGGTGACCGTGGTGGACGGCCTCGCGCAGGGACGGCTGGACCAGCGGGTGGGCCTGGACCAGCGCGACGAGGTGGGCCGGCTCGCGGCGTCCACCGACGCCTCGATCGGCGCCCTGCGCGAGGTCCTGCTGGCCATCCGGGGCGAGTCCCACGCGCTGGGCGCCTCCGCGAGCACCCTGTCCGGCGTCGCCGCGGCGCTGCAGACCGGCGCGGAGGGCTCCAGCGCGCAGGCGCAGCTGGTCTCGTCGGCGTCGGAGGAGGTCAGCACCTCCATCGCCACCGTCGCCGCCGCCGGGGAGCAGATGACCGCCGCCATCACCCAGATCGCCACGGCCACCACCGACGCCTCCGCCATGGCCACCGCGGCCGTGGCGGCGGCGGGCTCGGCCGGCACCGCCATCGAGCGGCTGGGGGTCTCCTCCCGCGAGATCGGCGACGTCGTCAGGCTCATCACCACCATCGCCGAGCAGACCAACCTGCTGGCCCTCAACGCCACCATCGAGGCCGCCCGCGCCGGAGAGCTCGGCAAGGGCTTCGCCGTCGTCGCCGGGGAGGTCAAGGAGCTCGCCCGCCAGACCGCGCAGGCCACCGACGACATCACCGCCAAGGTGAACGCGACCCAGAGCGACACCGCTGCGGCCGCCGCGGCGGTCACCCAGATCGGCGAGGTCATCGCCCGCATCGACGAGGTGCAGTCGACCATCGCCGCCGCGGTGGAGGAGCAGTCCGCCACCACCAGCGAGATGGTCCGCAACATCACCGAGATCTCCACCGGGTCCGCGCAGATCTCGGAGAACATCGCGGGCATCGCCACGGGCACCGAGGAGAACCGCGCCGGCGCGGGCACCACCGCCACCGCCGCGGCGTCCCTGGACAGCGCGGCGGCGCGGCTGCGGCAGCTGACCGGCCGCTTCACCCTGTGACGGCGGTGGGCGCGGTGCGCCCCTGGGGGGCGGCTGGGACGCGCCTGCTGACCGCCTGGGCGGTGGGCCGTCGTCATCCGCACGTCACCGAGGGCTCCTAGCGTCGGTCCACGGCAGCGCTGCCACCCCGCCGTCACCTCCGCCACCTGTCGAGGAGCCCGCTGTGCACCCCCTGCTCGCCGCCTCAGCACCCGCCGCCACCACGGGTGCACCGCACCTCAGCTGGACCGAGGCCGCGGTGGTCGGGGTGCTGCAGGGCGTCTCGGAGCTGTTCCCCGTCTCCAGCCTCGGCCACGCGGTGCTGGTCCCGGCGCTGGTGGGGGGCAGCTGGGCACGCGACCTGGACGTCTCCGCCCCGGGCTCGCCCTACCTGGCGTTCATCGTGGGCCTCCACGTGGCGACCGCCGCCGCGCTGGTGCTCTTCTACCGGCGCGACTGGGCCCGCATCGTCACCGGCCTGTTCTCCTCCGTGCGCCACCGGCGGATCACGGGTCCCGACGCGCGCCTGGGCTGGCTGCTGGTCGCCGCCACCGTCCCCGTCGGCCTGGTGGGGCTGGTGCTGGAGCACCCGCTGCGCACGGTGCTGGCCCGGCCGGTCCCCACCGCGGTGTTCCTCGTGCTCAACGGGCTCGTGCTGCTCCTCGTGGAGCGCGGCCGCCGGCGCCAGGCGACCCCCGTCACGGTCGCGTCGTCCGGCTCGCCGGCCGCACGCCACCGCGCCCCCACCGCCGTCATCCCGGCCGTCTCGACGACGGCGAGCGCGCCGGCCGGGGCGTCGTCGTCCTCGGAGGTGGCCACGGACCGGCGCCTGGCCTCGCTGCCCCTGCGCACCGCGGTGCTCGTCGGGTCGGCGCAGATCGCGGCGCTGGCCCCGGGCATCAGCCGGTCCGGCACCACCATGGTCGCCGGGCTGCGCGCGGGCCTGACCCACCAGGACGCCGCCCGCTTCTCCTTCCTCCTGGCCACCCCGGTCATCGCCGCGGCCGGGCTGCTGAAGCTGCCGGAGCTGTTCGGCCCGCTGGGGGACGGCATCCGCGGGCAGGTGCTCCTCGGCAGCGTGCTGGCCGGCGTGAGCTCCTACGTGGCGGTGCGCTTCCTGGACCGCTGGTTCGCCCACGGCTCGCTGCGCCCCTACGCGCTGTACTGCGTGCTGGCGGGCCTGGTCAGCCTCGGCCTGCTCGTCTGAGCGCGCAGCCGACGCCCCCCACCGCGCCGCACACGCACCCGCACGTGCCGGTGCCGGTGCGGGTGCGGGTGCGGGTGCCTCGACCTTGGCGTTCCGTGGGTCGCCGGGCCTGTCGAGACCCACGGAACGCCAAGATCGGCACCCCGTCACCTCCGCGGTCACGAAGGCGACGAGGCTGCCGTCCGCGATCGTCGTCGACATCGACCAGCAACGACCCGAGCGCGAGGTCGAGGCGAGGGATCGGCGGACGGGGTCGCGCCGAGGATGGACGCAGGGGGGTGCCGGAGCGTGACCGCTGACCAGCTGGGGCGCCTGCTGCTGGGCGTGGCGGCGCTGCTCGCCGTGGCGCTGGTGGTGCTGCGCGCCGCGGGCGTCACCGTGGGGCCCCGGGGCACCGCACCGCTGACGGCGGTGCTGCGCGGCGGGCTGCAGCTGGCCGCCGTCGGCCTGGTGCTGCGGGGCGTGCTCGACCACGTGCCCGCCCTGGCCGCGGCCGTGCTCGCGGTGATGCTGGCCACCGCGGTGTGGACCGCCTCGCGCCGCCTCGCCCCCCTGCAGGGGCTGCGCGCCGCGCGGCGCGCCGTGGCGGTGGCGTGTGCGGCCGGGGCCGTCGTCGTCCTCGGGGTGGTCTTCTCCCTCGGGGTGCTGCCGTTCTCGGCGCGCTACGTCGTCGCGCTCGGGGGCACCGTGCTGGGCGGCACCATGACCTCGGCCACCCTGGCCGGGCGCCACCTGCTGGCCGGGCTGCTGGCCCGCCGCGAGGAGGTGGAGGGGTGGCTGGCCCTCGGCGCGCCACCGCGGCGGGCGGTGCTCGACGTGGCCCGCGCGGCGGTGCGCGAGTCGCTCGTGCCGGTGCTGGACCAGACCCGCACCACCGGGCTGGTGACGCTGCCGGGCGCGTTCATCGGCGCGCTGCTCGGCGGGGCCAGCCCGGTGCAGGCGGCCAGGTTCCAGCTCATCGTGCTGGCCGGGCTCATCTGCGCCGGCAGCGTGGTGGCCGTGCTGGTCACCACGCTGCTCGGGGCTCCGAAGGTGCTGCCCGCACCTGCCGAGCAGCGCTGAGGGTCAGGACCGGCCGGCTTCCCGGCGGGCCTTCACCAGCTCCACCGCCACGGGGACGAGCGAGACCACCACGACCACCGCGATGATCGGCAGCAGGTAGGCGTCGATGCCGGGGATGCGCGTGCCCAGCACGTACCCGGCCAGCGTCACGCCCAGGCTCCACACGAGCCCACCGACCACCTGCCACAGCGCGAAGCGCCCCGCGGGCACCCCGACCGTGCCGGCGAGCGGGTTCATGAGCGTGCGGACCACGGGGATGAAGCGGGCCAGCACCACCGCGCGGCCGTGGCCGTAGCGGTCCAGCACCGCCTGCGCGCGGCGCACCCCGGCCTGCAGCTTGGGCCGGTCGGGACGGTCCAGCAGCGCCGGGCCCACCCGGCGGCCGATGAGGTACCCGACCTGCGCCCCGAGCAGGGCGCCGGCCGCGCCCGCGACCAGCACCTGGGCCAGCGGCAGGTGCGCGGCGCTCGTGGCCGACGTCGCCGCCAGCAGACCGGCGGTGAACAGCAGCGAGTCGCCGGGCAGGAAGAAGCCGATGAGCAGGCCCGTCTCGGCGAAGAGGATGACGAACAGCCCCACCGCCCCGAACGAGGAGAGCAGGTGCTGCGGGTCGAGCAGGCTCACGCCGCGCCCTCCCCCGCCGTGACGCGCTCACCGCGCTGGACGTCACCGCGCTGGAGGTCGGCGCGCTGGACGTCGGCTCGCGTGACGGCGAGGACCCCCACGAGCACGGCGATCGCCACCAGCGCCGCGAGCGTCACCGGACCGTCCCCCAGCCCCACGCCGCCGCCGACCTGGGCGGGCTTGCCGAGCCAGTCGGCGAACGAGGCCCCGAACGGCCGGGTGAGCACGTACGCGCTCCAGAACGCCGCCACCGGGCTCAGGCCGAGGCGCCACGCGGCCAGCGGCACCAGCATCGCCGCGCCGAACAGCAGCCCGGACGGCAGGAAGCCCCAGCCCAGCGCCAGGCCGGTGAGGTCGCCGGCGGCGGTGCCGAGGGCGAAGGTGGCCAGCACCGTGGCCCAGTAGAAGAGCTCGCGGCGGGTGGAGTCGACGTGGTGGATCGACAGCGTGCCCTCCACCCTCCACCAGGCGGTGAACAGGACGGCGACGACCACGGCCCACACGACCGTGGTCACCGCGTACGGCAGGTCCGTGACCACGTGGGTGATGTCCGCGGTCATGGTGCCGAACACCGCGACGGCGCTCACGGCCGTCCAGTAGCGCACAGCGGAGTACTCCCTCGCGCGCAGCTGCCAGGCCAGCGCCCCGACCAGCGAACCCACGCCCACCAGGGCGCCGAGCACCAGGCTGGTCTCGCCGAGGTAGTCCGAGGCGGCCTCCCCCATGCCCGTGGTGAGCACCTTGACCAGCCAGAACACGGCCGTGATCTCGGGCACCTTGGCGGCGCGGGCGGCGGTCCAGCCAGGGGTCCAGCCGCGCAGGCGGCCCGCCGGACGTCCGCTGCGCGCTGCGCGCGCGGACGTGGCGGTCGGGGGCGTGGTCATGCGAGGTCTCCTGGGGTCGGGTGACGGCGAGCGGTCGGGCGTCCGTCGGTCTGGGCTGCGGGCAGGGCTGTGGGACGGGCGGGGGCCGAGCAGCGGACAGCCAGCAGCGGCCTCACGCTCCGGTGAGCATCGAGCAGACGACGCCCAGGAGCAGCGCCAGGACGACGGCGGCCTGCAGCTGGGCGGTGCGGCGCCGGTAGCGGCGCACGTCCGCCGCCGTCCACGACCTCCCGCCGCAGGGGGACAGAGCGCAGGGGGACAGAGCGCTGCTGGAGCTCTGGGAGCCGTCGGGGCCGCTGGCCGGCGGGGCAGCGGGGCCTCGTGGAGCTGTCGCTGAGGCGGCAGACGCGGAACCAGTGCCGTGGTGGTGGACGCGGGCCGGCGAAGGCGGGTTCCGGGTGCCCCTCCGGTCGCAGGTGCTCCCCGCGGCGACTGAGGCCGCTCGCGGGTGGTCCGGCCGTCCCGTGCGTCCGTCGGGCTCGTCGCTGCGACGGGTGGTCGCGGGGTGTCCCGCTCCCAGGGGCCTGGTGGTCGCCATGGCGACAGCATGTGCTGATCAGCCTTTACACCGCCTGTACGGCGCGCCGGGAGATCGCGGTGCGCGTCAGACCCCTGGCAGCGCCCCGGTCCGACAGCCCTCAGCGACGCCGGCCTCGCGTCCGAGGTCGTCCGTGGGCGGAGCCGACCAGGAGGACGCCGACCACGACGACCACGACGACCACCAGGGAGGAGAACACCGCCGTGCCCACCGCGCCGGCCCAGTCGCCGACCACCTCCCACTGCTCGGGAACGGCGTACCCCAGCCCGACGAGGGCAGCGTTCCAGCTGAGGCTCCCGGCGGCGGTGCAGGCGCTGAAGACCACCGGTGGCATGCGGCGCGCTCCCGCCGAGACGGACGTCAGAGCCCCCGATCCCGGGACGAACCGGCTGAGGAAGACCGCCCAGGCCCCCCATCGCTCGAACCAGCCCGCGGCGCGCTCGGCACCGTCACGACCGACCTTCGGGATCCGCACCAGGAGGTCGAGCGCGCGACGCCGGCCCAGGGCCGCCCCCAGGCCGTAGAAGACCCACGCCCCTGCCACGCACCCCAGGGTGGAGGCCAGGAGGACCCCTGCCAACGACAGCTGGCCCTGCTGCACCAGGGACCCGGACAGCGGCAGCACGGTGTCCCGGGTCAGCGGAGGGGCGACGGTCTCCAGGAGCACCAGCGCTCCGACACCCGGCTCACCCAGAGCGCCGACGAGGTCGCCGGAGCCCCCGATGAGGTCCGTCACCGGCCGACCGACCTGGTGGGAGGCCGCGCTGGCGCTGGCGCCGCGCCGGAGACCCATCGGTGCGGTGGGGCCTGCGCAGCCTCCGGGCCCGCCGTCAGGTCCACGACCGAGGAGCCCGGTGCGGGCGCGGAGGCCCGGCGGAGGGTGGACGCCTGGAGGGTCGCGACGAGAAGGACCAGGCCGAGCAGCACCGCGCTGGTCCGGGCGGTCCCCAGCCCCAGGCCACCGGCACCGGGGGCCCGGCTGAGCCCGTCGGCCACGGCCGCCCCCAGGGGCCGGATGAGCACGAGGGCCACCCAGGCGCACACCACCGCGTCGACGGCAAGCCCGATGCGGGTGGTGGCCACGGCGGCGATGACGACGACGACCAGCAGCGCCGTCGACCACTCCCCCAGTCCGACGCCCTCGTGCAGCAGGTCGCTCCCGGCGGTGCCCAGTGCGGAGGCCAGCAGCACCACCGAGCACCAGAGCAGGCCTCGCGGCACGTCGGGCAATGTCCGGGGCGACCAAGTGCGGACCCCCGCCACCCAGGTCGCGAAGGCCACGACCAGGGCGACGGCGAGCGCCGGGGCGACCGCTGCCAGCGGCAGCCCGGCGCCCTGGGTGAGGTCGTCGGTGAGGAGCGCGCCGGCCGCGCCCAGCGCGACGACGGTCAGCCCGTGCAGCGGCCCCCGGCACCGGTCGGCGCTCCGGTGGGCCACCAGTGCGGTGACGACCGCGGCCCCGGCGAGGGCGGTGCCGCCCCCCAGGCCGAGCCCGACGTCGAGCTGGTCGGCGCAGGTGACCCCCGCCACCGCCGCGAGCCCCTCGACCGTCCAGGACCAGGCGCCCACCGCCGGGGACGCGGGCAGCGCCCAGTGCCTGTGGGCGGTGACGGCGGCCGCAGCACCCGGACCGCTGGCTGGCGGCGGGGAGGTCGGCACGTCGGCCAGGTTGGCAGCCCCCGCCTGTACAGCGCCTGTACGCCTCCCCGTCTCCGTCCCTCGGCTTCCTCCGCCGTACAGGCGACGTACAGACGACCGCCGCCACCCTCGCGGCATGTCGCCATCCAGCCCCTCCGCGCTCCGGTCGGACGCCTCGACCGGGCGAGCCCTGCTGAACAAGGTCCCCGAGGTCACCGTCTGGTTCTGGATCATCAAGATCCTCTGCACGACGGTCGGTGAGTCCTTCGCGGACTGGATCGACATGACCCTCGGCGTGGGGCTGCTCGCCACGGCCGCCCTGTTCACGGTCGTCCTCGCCGGCGTCCTGGCCTGGCAGTTCCGCACCCGCCAGTACCGGCCGACCCCCTACTGGCTCACCGTCGTGCTGGTCAGCGTCACGGGCACCCTCTACACCGACATCCTCACCGACCAGCTGCAGGTGCCGCTGTGGATCAGCAGCGCCGTCTTCGCCGTGCTGCTGGCCGTGGTCTTCCGGGTCTGGTACGTCCGTGAGGGGACGCTGTCCATCCACGCCATCGACTCCCGTCCGCGGGAGGGGTTCTACTGGCTGACGGTCCTGGTCACCTTCGCCCTGGGCACCGCGGTCGGCGACTGGTTCCTGGAGCTGACCGGCTGGTCCCCGGGTGCCTCGGCACTCCTGCCGGTCGCGCTCATCGCCGTCGTGCTCATCGGGTGGAGGGCCGGGGGTGACGCCGTCCTCGCGTTCTGGCTGGCCTACGTCCTCACCCGTCCGCTGGGGGCCAACCTGGGCGACTTCCTCGCCGGCGCTCCCGCCGACGGCGGGCTGGGGCTGGGCACGCTGTGGACCAGCCTGGTCTTCCTGGCCACCATCGCCGCCGTCGTGGCCTACCTGACCGTGAGCAGGGTCGACGTCGCCACCCCTGCCTCCACGGCCACGCCGAGCACCCGCAGGTCGGCCACTCGGCAGCGCGTGGTGCTGGTCGGGTGGTGCCTGGCCGCCGCTGCGACCGCGGGCGTCCTCGTCGTCGCGAACAGCCACAGGCCCGCCGCGGCAGCCGCCTCGGAGGAGTCCGACGGCGGGTCGGCGCCCGCGGTCTCCTCCGGCGGGCAGGTGCAGGGCACCGTGCAGCTCACCGCCGCTGACACCGCGGCCTTCCGGCAGACGGCTCAGGCCATGCAGAGCGCCGTCACCTCGGGGCAGCAGGCCACAGCCCTCTCCCAGGCCCGCCAGCTCGAGAAGGGCTGGGACGACGCCCAGCCCACCCTGCAGGCGAAGGACCCGCAGGGGTGGACCGTGGTCGACGGCCGCATCGACGCCGTCCTCAAGGCCGTGCGCGCCAGCACGCCGGAACCCGCCCGGGAGGGCCAGGCGCTCACCCAGCTGCTGCAGGTGCTGCCCGCCTGACGTCGCAGACCTTGCTGACCGCGCGAGGGTCAGGCCGCCGGCAGCACCAGGTGGAGCACGCCTCCGCCTGCTGCGCCGGCGGCCTCGGGCACGAGGTCTCCCCCCGCCGTGCGCGCCAGCCGGGCGGCGAGCGCCAACCCCAGGCCGGCCCCCCGGTGCTGCTCGGAGGGCTGCGCGCGAAAGCCCGGCTCCAGCACCCGCGCCACGAGGTCGGCGGGGATGCCGGGACCGTCGTCGACCACGGTGACGCGCACCTGCGCCTCGTCGCGCCGAGCGCTCACGCGCACCGCCGAGCGGGCGTAGCGGCAGGCGTTGTCGACCAGCGGGGACAGGGCCCGCTCGAGCACCGCCGCCTCCACCCCCACCGCCACGGCCGGGTCGACCTCCGCGCGCAGCGACACCCCCTCGACACCGGCTGCGCGCCGCGCCGCCAGCACGCGCTCGACGGCCGGCAGCACCTCGCAGCGCCCCGGGGCCGCGGTCGCCGAGCGGGCGGAGGCGAGCAGGCCCTCCACCACGCCCTCGGCCCGGCGCAGGGCCTGGTGGACCTCGTCGAGGGACTCCCGGCGCTGGGCGTCGCTGCGTCCGGGCGCCCGTGCCCAGTCCAGCTCGGCCCGCATCCCCGCCAGGGGTGTGCGCAGCTCGTGGGAGAGCTCCGCGGTGAGCACCTGCTCGTGGCGCAGCGCCGCCGCGATGCGGTCCAGCAGCGCGTCCAGCGTGCCGGCCAGCGAGGACAGCTCGCGGGGGCGGGGTCCCGGTCCGAGGCGATGGGAGGGGTCGGTGGTGCTCCACGCGTCGACCTGCTCGCTCATGTCGGCGACCGGGCTGAGAGCGCGCGCCACCGCGGCCCGCAGCACCAGGTGGACGCCGACGACGAGCAGCACCGCCAGGACGGCGACGGCGGTCACCGCCAGCTCCCGCAGCTGCTGGTAGGGCACGAGGGAGGCGGCCGTGACGACCGCGGCGACGGGGCGGCCGCCGGAGTCGTGCACGGGCAGCCCCAGCAGACGGGTGGGGGCGTCGGCGTCGACGGTGTCCAGCACCTCGCCGTCGGTGCTGAGCACCCTCGCCGCCAGCGAGACCGCCCGCGGCGGTGCCGCGGTCCCGGCGCCCACCCCCTCCACCAGGGCGCCGCCGGGGGCGAGGACCCAGGTGTCGGTGTCCAGCGCCTGGTCGTCGGGCCCCTCCAGCACGGTGAGACCACCGCCCGCGCCCACGCGGACGGTGGCGGTGACCGCCTGCGCGCGGGCCCGCAGGGCGTCGTCGGCCGAGCGGTCGAGGGCCACGCCGACCACGAGGACGGCGACCACGCCCAGCACCACCATCCACGCCGCGACGACGAGCGTGGCCGACCAGGCCACCGAGCTGCGCAGGCTCCGCGCACGCCACCACGCGGCCGCGGCAGCGTGGTGGACGCGCCCGGGGACCCGTCCGCTCATTCGAAGCGGTAGCCGATGCCGTGCACGGTGTGGATGGCGCTGCTCCCGCCGGAGGCCGCCTCGACCTTGCGCCGCAGGCGGGAGATGTACTGGTCGAGCACGTTGTCCGAGACCGCCGCGCCGGCGGACCACCCGGCCACGGCCAGCGCGCGGCGCCGCAGCGCCTCGCCGGGGGCGTTCATCAGGGGCGCCAGCACCCGGTACTCCGTGGGCGTGAGCGACTGGTCCTCACCGCCCGGTGCGGCGAGCAACCGCAGGTTGACCGGGTCGAGCCGGACGCCGGTGACCTCGCGCGGTGGCGCGCTACCGGCGCGGCGCACGAGGGCCCCGGTGCGCACGAGGAGCTCCCGGGTGTCGAAGGGCTTGGGCAGGTAGTCGTCCCCGCCGGCGGTGAAGCCCGACAGGCGGTCATCCACCTGGCCGCGGGCTGTGAGGAAGAGCACGGGGGTGGTGATGCCGCGGGCGCGGACTGCAGCGCACACGTCCCGTCCGTCGGCGTCCGGCAGGCCGATGTCCAGCACGACCGCCGAGAAGTCGCAGTCCGGCCCGTCACCGACGGCCTCGAGCGCTTCCAGGCCCGTTCCGACGGCGGTCACGCGCGCGTGCACCTCCTGCAGGGCGCGGCTGATGGCCCGCCGCAGCAGCGCGTCGTCCTCCACGAGGAGCACCGCGGCCCCCTCGGTGCCGATGCTCACCGGTCCTCGTCGCTCCCCGTCGGTCCTCGTCGGTCCTCGTCGTCCTGCCAGTGTGACGCAGCACTGCTGTCGCCCCACGGCGACGAGGCCGCGTCCCCGATCGTGACGCTCAGCTCGCCCTGACAGGTGCGGCCCCGCCGAGGCCCCGGCCTCTGGCGGCTTGGTGGGCCGGGTAGGCGTGCACGGTGGCGCGGGTGAGCTTGCGCACGGAGTGCGTGAGGTCGTGCTCGGCGCCGTGCGCGACCGCGTGGGCCTCGGCCAGCGTCAGGTCCGGGTCGACGTCGAGGTCGGCCTCCGCGACGAGCTCGTGGCCGACCCACCGCATCCGCACCGATCGCACCGACCGCACCCCGGGGCGCGCGCCGAGCGCGCGCTCGGCGGTCTCCACCAGCGCGGGGTCCACGCCGTCCATGAGCCGGCCCAGCACGTCGCGGGCAGCGCCCCACAGCACCGCCACGATCGCCACGGTGATGACCAGCCCGACCACCGGGTCGGCCAGGGGGAAGCCGAGCGCCACCCCGCCGGCACCGACCAGGACCGCCAGGGAGGTGAAGCCGTCGGTGCGGGCGTGCAGGCCGTCGGCGACCAGCGCGGCCGACCCGATGCGGCGTCCCACGCGGATGCGGTACAGCGCCACCGCCTCGTTGCCGAGGAAGCCGACCAGTCCGGCAGCAGCCACCCAGCCCAGGTGCTCGATGGGCTGCGGGTCCAGCAGGCGCCGCACGGCCTCGTACGCGGCGACCACCGCGGACAGGGCGATCATCGCCAGCACGAACAGGCCGGCGAGGTCCTCGGCGCGGCCGTAGCCGTAGGTGAAGCGCCGGGTGGCCGCGCGCCGCGACAGCGCGAACGCGATCCACAGCGGCACCGCGGTGAGTGCGTCGGAGAGGTTGTGGATGGTGTCGGCGAGCAGGGCCACCGAGCCGGAGGCGGCCACGATGACGGCCTGCAGCAGGGCGGTCAGGCCGAGCACCACCAGGGAGGTCCGCACGGCGCGGATCCCCGCGCTGCTGCCCTCCAGGGCGTCGTCGATGGAGTCGGCGGCGTCGTGGCTGTGCGGCGCGAAGATCCCCTGGAGCACGCCTCGGACCCCGCTGGCGTGCTCGTGGTCGTGGTGCTCGTGGTCGTCGTGGCCGTGGTGGGCGGCCGGCTCCTCATGAATCCGCTTATCTTCGAACACGTGCAGATACTGGCACACCGAGGACGACGACGAGGGGACGCACGTGGCCAGACGAGGTCGGCGCGGCGACGGCGGAGCGGAGCGGCGCGCAGGGGTCCTCGCACCGCAGGACACCCTGGTCGTGGTGTGCCGGGGCGGGGAGTGCGGCAGTCGCAGCAAGCACCCCGGGGTCGACCACGCGGACCAGCTGCGCAGGATCCGCGCCGCCGCCGACACCGCCACAGCCGCGGCCACAGCCACCGGAGGGCGGGCTGACGTGGCTGTCAGCAGCTGCCTCGACGCGTGCGAGCGCTCGAACGTCGTCGTCGTCGTGCCGGGGGCGCGGGACCGGGCTGACGGGGTCACCCCGGTGTGGGTGGGACCCGTGCTGCAGGAGGACGCCACCGAGGACCTGGCCGGGTGGCTCCTCGCCGGCGGCCCGTCGACCCCGGCGCCGCCCCTGGTCGACATCCTCGCGTTCCAGCCCACCAGGACGAGCCGTCGGGAGCTGGAGGAGCCGGGGACCCTGTCGGGCCGGGCGCGCTGAGCCACGCGCGCGGACGTCCCGGCGCGCGGTCGGTGGACGGTCCCGCCATGCTGCGCCAGCCACCCCGCCGCTCCCGGCTCGCACCACGCCCCGCAGCACGACCCCGACACGCAGAGGACCGACGATGCTGACCGCAGCGCTCGCGCTCACCACCATCCCCGTGCTCGCCGCGCTCGTCTCGGGCGTCGTCGCGGTCATCCGGCGGCCGGGGGTGCGGCTGACCAGCGCGCTGCAGCACTTCGCCGCGGGCGTCGTCTTCTCGGCGGCGGCGATCGAGCTGCTGCCCCCGGTGCTCGAGCGCTCACCGCTGGTGGCCGTCAGCGGCTTCGCCGCCGGGGTCGTCGTCATGTTCGGCTTCCGCAAGCTCGGCGACGTCATCTCGGCCCGGCGGGAGGCGCGCGGCGCGGTCGGCCTCCCGGTGGGCCTGGCGGTCGCGACCGGGATCGACTTCCACATCGACGGGGTCATCCTCGGCGCGGGCTTCGCGGCCAGCAGCAGCGTGGGCGTGCTGCTCACGGTCGCGCTCGCGGTCGAGTACCTCTTCGTCGGCCTGTCGCTGTCGGCGACGCTCCCCGCGTCCGTGCCGCGGCGCGTGGTGGCGCTGGCGCCGGCCGCGCTCGCGCTGCTGACCGTGGCCGGCACGGCGGTCGGGGTGCTGCTGCTCGGCGACGCCTCCCCCGTCGTCCTCTCCGGCGTGCTGGCGTTCGGGGCCGTCGCGTTCATGTACCTCGCCACCGAGGAGCTCCTCGTCGAGGCGCACGAGCGGGGTGAGACCAGCCTCGGCAGCGTCGGGTTCTTCGTCGGCTTCCTGGTCTACCTGGTGCTCGGCGAGCTCGTCGGCTGACCGCACCGCGAGCGTCATCCGCACGACAGGCAGCCCGCCTAGCGTCGTCGGTGGACGGTGCCCCCGCCCCCCCTGGGGGCACCGTCCACCGACACCCGCTCGCGACCGCTCGCCCCACCCGGAGGAGGCGCCGACCGTGCTCGACCCCCTGCTCGGCCAGCTCACCTCCCTGGCGCCGCTGTGGGTGTACCTCGTCGCCGCCGGCCTCGTCTTCGTCGAGGACGCCGTCTTCGTCGGCTTCCTCGTGCCCGGTGAGACCGCCGCCGTGCTCGTCGGCGTCGACGCCTCCCGCGGGCACGTCGAGCTGGTCCTCGCGGTCGCCGCCGTGGTGCTGGCGGCGGTGCTCGGCGACAGCGCCGGCTACGAGGTGGGCCGTCGCTGGGGAGGCAGGCTGCTGCGCACCCGCCTGCTGCAGCGCCGCAGGCCCCAGCTCGACGCCGCCGCCGCGCGCCTGGCGGACCGGGGTGGCTCGGCGGTGCTGGCGGGCCGGTTCTTCGCCTTCGGGCGCGCCGCGATGCCCGCGCTGGCCGGCGCCTCCCGCATGCCCTACCGCCGCTTCCTGGCCTGGAACGGCCTGGGCGGGCTGGTCTGGGGCACGGCGGCCGTGCTGGTCGGCTACCTCGCCGGCGACTCCTACCGCGCCGTCACCGACAGGGTCGGCCCGGTCGCTGCCGGGTTGCTCGCCGTCGTCGTCCTCGCCCTCGTGGTGCGGCACCGCCTGCGCCAGCGGCGGCACCGCGCGCCCGGGACCTCCGGCCCTGCGCTCTGATACCCCCACGGGGTATCTTTGACGGGTGAGGACGTGGGGGTGCGCCGTGCGGCGCCTGCGCTCGGCGCGGTCCGCACTCCCCCTCGTGCTGCTCGTCGCGGCCCTCACGGCCCTCATGCACGCGAGCCCCGCGCACGCGTGCGAGAGCGCGGCGCCCACTGCGGAGATGGCCCACCCGGCGGCGCACCACGCGATGGACCCGGCGCAGCCCACCAGCGGCGCGCAGGCCTCCGCCGCACCGGCACCGGGATCGCCGGTGGACGACGACGACGCGGGCCAGCACTGCACGTCCGCGTCCCCGCCCCAGGCACCCGTGCTGAGCGCCGGAGCCCTGGTCACCACCGTCCCGGTGGCCGCGCCGGACGCAGCCCGCCCGGTGGTGCGCGCACCCTCCACCGCAGACCGCGGCCCACCCACCGCCCCGCGCCCGCTCCTCTGCGTCTGGCGGGTCTAGGCCGGACGCCCAGCGCCACCCCGTGCACCCGCACCGGGGTCGCGCCGACGCGTCCCCCGACCCGCCACGCCCCAGGAGTCCCCCATGACCAGCACCACCGCGCGCACCACCGCCCGCACGTCCGCCCGTGTCGCCGCAACCCTCGGGGCCGCAGCGCTCGCCGTCTCCCTGGCCGCCTGCGGCTCGTCCTCCGACGGCCGGTCCGCCGGCTCGATGGGCGGGATGGGCGGGATGGGTCACGGCGCGTCGCCGTCGGCGTCCCCGTCAGCGTCGTCGCCCTCGTCCTCAGCGGCGGGGCAGCACGACAGCGCCGACGTCACCTTCGCCCAGCAGATGGTCGTCCACCACCAGGGCGCGATCGCCATGGCGGACCTCGCCGCGGACCGCGCCGGTGACCAGCGCGTCAAGGACCTCGCCGCCCGCATCCGCGCCGCCCAGGCGCCCGAGATCGACCAGATGACCGGCTGGCTCCAGGCCTGGGGCGAGCCGACCGCGGCGGCCGCCGCGAGCGGCAAGGGCGGGATGAGCGGGATGAGCGGCATGCACCACGGAGACGGCGGCTCGGCCATGGGCAGTGACACGGGCATGATGACCGACGAGCAGAGGGGCCAGCTGTCGGCGGCCTCGGGCGCGGCCTTCGACCGCCTGTTCCTGCAGATGATGGTGGTCCACCACCAGGGCGCCGTGGCGATGTCGCAGCAGGAGCAGGCCTCCGGCTCCTCCTCCGAGGCGAAGGCGCTGGCCGCCTCGATCGTCACGTCCCAGACCGCGGAGATCGCCGAGATGCAGCAGCTGCTGGCCGACCTCGGCTGAGCGCGGGAGAGGCCCTGCCGGACGCCCGGCAGGGTCTCTCCTCAGCACGTGGCCAGATACCTCGGGCGATGTGCCCCTTCAGCGTGACCAGGTGACTACGCGCAAGGGGCCGATCCTCCGAGGCTGCACTACCCGCTCTCGAGCACCGGCATCCAACCTGCTGAGGAGACCCCCCACACGCCCTCAGTCGCCGTCGCCCTGAGCACCCGCCGCGGGGGCCGAGGTGGTCATCTGGTCCTTCCAGACCGCCTTCGCCCCGGAGTCACCGACGCGGTAGACCTGCACGCCGCTGGCCAGCGCCGCTACCACGGCCAGACCGGCCACCACGGTCAGCGCCCGGGAGGGCCGGCGCGGGCCAGACCCGGAGGCCCGCAGCTGCTGGCGCTGCAGCCACCACAGCGCCACGGCCAGCAGCGCCAGGGGGGCGGCGAACCACAGCAGCTGGTCGCCCAGCTCGGCGTGCGCGCCGGGGTCGCCCACGCGGTGCTCGAGCGCCTCGCCGCTGCTGGTGGCCACGGGGCACAGCACGGTGCCGACGACGGCGACGAGCGCGTTCAGGCCGGAGTAGCGGGCGCGCCAGCGCGGGACGGCCGCCACGGCGATGGTGCCCAGCACGGCCAGGGGCAGCAGGACGACGACGGCGTGCACGACCAGCGGGTGCACGGGAAGGCCGTTGAAGGTGTCGAACACGGGCTCTCCTCGGGGGAACGGGGCCAGCGGGCCGGACGGCGCTCCGGAGCGTCGACGGCACTGGTGCCCGCGAGGGGAGACCGCGCCGCATCGTCTGCATCGGCAGACCTGGGCCGCAGCCTGACCGCCGTGCATGACGTGCGCATGACGACCGCGCGACGGGCCGCACGACGGATCGCCCGGCGGGCCGGAGGGAGCTCCCCCGGCCCGCCGGGACGGTCACCCGCGGGTGGTCAGCGGGCGGCCGCCGCGGGCACGCGGGGGGTCGGCGCGGTGGACGGGTCGACGTCGTAGCGGTCGGCCATCATGACCTTGTCCCACACGGCCACGAAGTCCCGCACGAAGCGCTCGGCGCCGTCCCGGGAGGCGTAGACCTCGGCGACGGCGCGCAGCTGCGCGTTGGCACCGAAGACGAGGTCGTTGCGGGTGGCGGTGTGCACCTGGACGCCGGTCTCGCGGTCGTCGAGGGTGAACCGGGTGGACCGTCCGCCCTCGCCGTCGGCGGTGCCCCACTGGAAGTCCATGCTCGTGAGCGTGGTGAAGAAGTCGGTGGTCAGGGCGCCCACGCGCTCGGTGAACACGCCGTGGGCGGAGCCGTCGTGGTTGCAGCCGAGCACGCGCAGGCCGCCGGTGAGCACCACCCACTCCGGCGCGGTGAGCCCCAGCAGGGCGGCCTGGTCGAGGAAGAACCGCTCGGGGGCCACGTCCGTGACGCTGGCGAGGTCGTCCTGCTCGTAGTTGCGGAACCCGTCGACCACCGGCGCGAGCCACTGGAACTGCGCGACGTCCGTCTGGTCCTGGGTGGCGTCGACGCGGCCGGGCGTGAACGGCACCCGGGTGGTGACGCCCGCCGCCGCGGCGGCGTCCTCCACCGCGACGCACCCGGCCAGCACCACGGCGTCCGCCAGGCTGACGCGCGCACCACCGTCGGCGGCGGAGGCGTTGAACTCCGCGACGACGTCGCGCAGGGCGGCGACCACCGGCACCGTGCGGCGGTTGACCGCCCAGTCCTTCTGCGGCGCCAGCGCGATGCGGGCGCCGTTGGCGCCACCGCGCTTGTCGGACTCGCGGTGGGTCACCGCCGAGGAGAACGCCGTGAAGGCCAGGTCGGAGGCCGACAGGCCGGTGGCCCGCACGGCCTGCTTGAGGCGCTCCACGTCCGCCTCGGAGACCACCGGGTGCTCCCGGGCCGGCAGCGGGTCCTGCCAGATGAAGTCCTCCGCGGCCACGTCCGGGCCGAGGTAGCGCGACTTCGGGCCCATGTCGCGGTGGGTGAGCTTGTGCCAGGCCTTGGCGAACTCGTCGGTGAAGTAGTCGAAGTCGGCCAGGAACCGCTCGCAGACCTCCCGGTAGACCGGGTCCACCTTGAGGGCGATGTCGCTGGTCATCATCATCAGCGCGTGGTCGACGCCCGGGCGGTGGGCGTCGGGGGTGCGCGGCGCCGAGGCGTCCTTCGGCGTCCACTGCAGCGCGCCGGCGGGGCTGCGGGTCTGCTCCCACTCGTACGCGAAGAGGTTCTTCAGGTAGTCGTTGTCCCACTGCGTGGGGTTCGGCGTCCAGGAGCCCTCGATGCCGTTGGTCATGGTGTGCTCGGCGTTGCCGGACCCCACGGGGTTGTGCCACCCCAGGCCCATCGCCTCCAGCGGGGCGATCTCCGGGGGCGCGCCGATCTGGTCGGCCGGCACCGCGCCGTGGCTCTTGCCGAAGGCGTGACCACCGGCGATGAGCGCGACCGTCTCGACGTCGTTCATGGCCATCCGGCCGAAGGTGATGCGGATGTCCACCGCGGACGCCGCCGGGTCGCCGTTGGCGTTGGGCCCCTCGGGGTTGACGTAGATGAGCGCCTGGTGGGAGGCGGCCAGCGGCTGCTGCAGCTCGTAGCCGGGCTCGCCCGGCTCCGTGCTCCACCGCCCGCTGCGGTCCACCATGTCGTCGTAGGAGCCGGGGTCGGTCATGTCGAGGTGCTCCGGGCCCCAGTAGGTGGCGTCGTCCGCCTCCCAGGCGTCCCGGCGACCCCCGCCAAAACCGATGGTCGGGAAGCCCATGACCTCCAGCGCGCAGTTGCCGGTGAGGATCATGAGGTCGGCCCAGGACAGCGCCGCGCCGTACTTCTGCTTGATGGGCCACAGCAGGCGGCGCGACTTGTCGGTGTTGCCGTTGTCCCACCAGCTGCTGATCGGCGCGAAGCGCTGCAGCGCCTGGCCGGCGCCGCCCCGCCCGTCGGCGATGCGGTAGGTGCCGGCGGCGTGCCAGGCCATGCGGATCATCTGCGGCGCGTAGTTGCCGTAGTCCGAGGGCCACCACGAGACCGACGTGGTGAGCAGGGCGGTGATGTCGGCCTTGAGCTCGTCCAGGTCGATGGTGGCGAAGGCGGCCGGGTAGTCGAGGTCGGCCAGGGGGTCGGCCGCCGCGCCGTCGCGGTGCAGCTGCTCGACGCGCAGCCGGTCGGGATACCAGTCCGAGAGCGTGGGCGGCGTGGTCTGCGCGCCGCCGATCGTGCTGCCCCCGAAGGGGCACTTGCCCTCGAGGACGTCGTCGTAGGTGGTGTAGCCCGTGGCCTGCGCCGCGGTGCCGGCCGTGCCGGCGGTGCCGGCGGACCCGGCGGCGTGCTGGGGAGGGTTGGTGGTCATGGCTCGCGACCTCTCGACAGAGCGGGGCGGCAGGGCCTCTGCTCACGGGCGCCGCAGCACTGCGCGCGGGTGCAGCGAGACGGAGGCACGACCGCGTCCCCGGACCAGCTGCTGTCCCGCGGAGCACCTCCTCCGCCCCCTCGGCGGAGGTGGTCGAGGCCCCCGACCTACCACCGCTTCGATCGTAAGTCGGCCCCGACCGATCCGCCGCCCGGAGGGATCTGCGCAGGTCACGGGCCTGCGCAGATCCCTGATGACGCTCAGACGGCGGTCAGACGGCGGTGCCCACCAGCGAGCCGATGAAGTACGTGACGGCCATGGCCACCGCGCCGCCGGCCACCGTGCGCAGCACCGCCCGCTGGGCGTTGGCGCCGCCCAGGCGCGCGCTCACGGCTCCGGTGATGGCCAGGGCCACCAGCACCGCCACCACGGTGGCCGCCACCTGCGCGGGCGCGGGGATCAGCAGCGCCGCCAGCAGCGGCAGCAGCGCCCCCACCGTGAAGGACAGCATGGAGGCCCACGCCGCCTGCCAGGGCTTGACCACCTCGTCCGGGTCCATGTTGAGCTCGGCCTCGGCGTGCGCGCGCAGCGCGTCCTTCTCCGTCAGCGCCACCGCCACCTGGTGGGCGAGGTCGGCCGGGATGCCCTTGGCCTGGTAGATCGCGGCGAGCTCCTCCAGCTCCTGCTCGGGCATCTCGGCCAGCTCGCGCCGCTCCAGCGCGAGGAGCGCGGTCTGGGTGTCCTTCTGGGTGCTCACCGAGACGTACTCGCCCACGGCCATCGACAGCGCGCCCGCCACCAGGCCGGCGCTGCCGGCGGTGAAGAGCACGCCGCGGTCCGTGGTCGCGCCGATGACGCCCAGCACGATGCCGGCCACCGACACGATGCCGTCGTTGGCGCCCAGCACGCCGGCGCGCAGCCAGTTGAGGCGGTCGCCGACGCCGCGGTGCAGCGCCGGTTCCGGCGTGGAGAGGGCGTCGTCCGGGGGTGCGTCGTGGGTCATGGGATCCAGTGTGCTCGTGCCCCCCACCAGGGCATCTCGTGAGGCGGACCTTCCGAAGGGCCGCCTCGCCTCACCCGCGGGGCCCGCGGTCGGTGGTCAGCAGCCAGTGCTCAGTGGTGCACCGGTGGCCCCTGGACCACCACGCCCAGCACCACCGGCGGCCCGGACCCCCGGAGCGCGCGGCGCCGCGCCGCCGCCCGGCGCGCCCGCGTGCGCGCCACGACGATGGCCAGCACCAGCAGCACGCAGACCTCCACCAGCGCGCCGGTGGCGAGCAGGAGGACCTGGTCGAGGGTGAGGCCCAGGGGCACGGCGGAGGCTCCTCGCTCAGACGGGACGGCAGGGGCGGTGTAGGGCGGTGTGGGGTGGTGCCGCGTGGAGCGGTCGCCGCGATCGTCGGCCCCCGGGGGGCGTCTCCCCACCGGGCTGCACCCGGACGGGTGCCGCCGGTGTGCGATGGTCACGCGACGTCACCGTGACGGAGCAGCGTGACGGGCTTGTCGACCGGGGGGCGGGTGCGCGGTGCGGGTGCTGGTGGTGGAGGACGAGCAGCGCCTGGCTGCCCTGCTGGTGCAGGTGCTCACCGAGGAGGGCTGGACCGCGACGGCGGTGCACGACGGCGCCGCCGGTCTGGCGGCGGCACGCGCCGGCGGGGTGGACCTGGTGGTGCTCGACTGGATGCTGCCCGACCTCGACGGGCCCGCGGTGCTCCAGGCGCTGCGCGCGGAGGGCCACGCCGTGCCGGTGCTCGTGCTCACGGCCCGCACGGCCCTGGAGGACCGCGTCACCGCGCTGGACGTCGGCGCTGACGACCACCTCGCCAAGCCCTTCGAGGTGGCCGAGCTGCTGGCCCGCCTGCGGGCGCTGCACCGCCGCGCCACCCCCTCGGTGGTGGCGGCGCAGCGCGCGGGGGACCTCGTGGTGGACCCCGAGACGCGGCGGGTCTTCCGCGGTCCCACCGAGGTCGCGCTGACCACCCGCGAGTTCGACATCCTCGCCCTGCTGCTGCGCGAGGCCGGCCGGACGGTGAGCCGGTACCGGATCCTCGACGAGGTGTGGGACGGCGACACCGACATCTCCAGCAACGTCATCGACGTCCACGTGGGGCGGCTGCGCGGCAAGATCGACGGCCCGTTCGGGCGCAGCGCCGTCCAGACGCTGCGCGGGGTCGGCTACCGCCTCGACCCCGCCGGTGGCTGAGCCGGTGGCTCGCCGACTCCCCCGCCTGGTGGGGACCCGCCTGCAGCGGCTGCCGCTGCGCACCCGGCTGGTGGCGGGCTTCGCCGTCGTCATGGCCGTGGTGCTGAGCACCGGCGGGGCGTTCATCTTCTGGCGGGTGGACGTGGCGCTGGACCGCCGCGTCAACGGCGACCTGCGCGCGGAGTCGGCTGAGCTCGCGCCGCTGGTGCAGCCCGACGGGTCTGTCGACACCGGCGACCGCGACGACGGCGAGGCGCTGTCCGAGCACCAGGTGCTGGACGCCTCCGGCCGGGTGCTCTCCGCGGGCGGCGCCGTCGGCGCCACCCCGCTGCTCCCCGGCGACGCGGTGCGGTCAGCGCTGGCCGGTCCGCTGTTCTACGACGTCGGCTCCCCGCTGCCGCTGGACGACCGTCCGCTGCGCCTGTACGCCGTGCCGCTGGCCGAGCAGCGCAGCTCGGGTGCGGCGGCCGTGCTCGTCGTCGCCACGAGCCGGGCCGCCAGCGACGAGGCGCTGCGGGAGCTGCTCGCGCAGCTGGCCGTGGTGGGCCTCACCACGCTGGTGCTCACCACGCTGGTGGGCGACCGGCTGGCGCTGCTCGCGCTGCGCCCGGTGGAGGAGTACCGCGCGCAGGCCCTGGCGGTGGCCGCCGGCGAGCCCGGCGTGCGCCTGGACGTGCCACCGGACCGCGACGACGAGGTCACGCGCCTGGGACACACCCTCAACGACATGCTCACCGCCCTGGACGCCGCGATGGCGCGCGAGCGCCGCTTCGTGCAGGACGCCAGCCACGAGCTGCGCACGCCGCTGACGCTGCTGCGCACCCGCGTGGAGCTGGCCCGCCGCCGCCCGCGCACCCGCGAGGAGCTCGAGGCGGTGCTGGCCGAGCTCGACGTCGACCTCACCGACCTGCAGGCCCTCGCCCAGCAGCTGCTCGACCTCAGCGTGGCCGCCCCCGCTCCCGACTCCCCCGTGGACCTGGCCGCGGTGGTCGACGACGTCGCGGGCCTGTCGGGCACGGGCGCCGACGGCCTGCCCGAGCGCTGGGAGGCGGTCGTCGACGACGACGCGCGGCCGGCGCCCGTGCTCGTGAGCGAGCGCACCGTGCGGCAGGTCGTCTTCAACCTCCTGGGCAACGCCGCGCGCCACGGCGGGCCGCACGCGTCCGTGCGGCTGGCCGCGGCCGGGCCGGGGGTGGTGGCCCTGACGGTCACCGACGACGGCCCGGGGATGCCCGCGGACTTCCTGCCCACGGCGCTGCTGCGCTTCTCCCGCTCCGCGGACGCCCGCGAGCGCCCCGGGTCGGGCCTGGGCCTGTCGGTGGTGGAGGAGCTGGTGGCCGCTGCCGGCGGCGAGCTGCGGCTGTGCTCGCGGGGCGCCCACCACCGCACGGGAGACCGCTTCGACGCGCCGTGCTCCCACCCGGTGGCGGGGACCACCGCCGCGGTGCTGCTCCCCCTGACCCCGGCTGCGCCGCCTCCCGTCACGCCGGCGAGCTGACCAGCACCGGGACGGGCTCGACCACCGTCGTCGTCCCGTCCTCCCACACCACCAGGCCAGAGCGGCCGGGGCGGCGCGCCAGCCACGCGGCCGCGCCGGGGCCCTGGGCGTAGGCGGCGGTCGCGTCGACGTCCGCGGTGGTCAGGGAACCGGCCACCACCGTCACCGAGGCGACGCCGCTCGGCGCGAGCCCGGTGCGGGCGTCCACGAGGTGCTGCCCGCGGTGGGCGGTGCCGGAGGTGGCCACCGCGCCGGTGAAGACGGGGACGACGGCGAGGACGCCGGTCGGGTCGCGCGGGTCCTCCACGCCGACGCGCCACGGCTGGCCGTCCGGGTCCGCGGTCAGGCAGGTCATGTCCCCGCCCGCGGACAGGCAGTGGTCGGTCTCCGGGAGCGCGCGCAGCGCGGCCGCGGCCCGCTCCACGGCCCACCCCTTGACCACGCCGCTGGGGTCCAGCCGGCGGCGCCCGTCCGGGCCGGGCAGGTGGGCGCTGAAGGCGCCGCCGGAGTCGCGCTCGGCCCGCTCGGCCAGGTCGAGGACCTCGGCGATCTCGGGCGGGCAGTCGGCCAGCGACACCTCGCCGCGGTCGAGGCGGCTCACCCACGAGTCGTCGCGGTAGGTGCTGAAGACGGCGTCGGCCCACCGCAGCTCGCTCATGACAGCGCGCCAGGCGTCGTGCGCGGCGGCGTCGGCGGTGTGGCGACCGCGCAGCGCCAGGCTGACCGGCATCCCCATGACGTGCTCGACGTACCGCACGAGCTCCCGGGCCGGCTCGCGGGCCGGCTGGTGGGCCGGCCGCGCGGTCACGCGATCCCCGCCTGGTCGAGGGCGCTCTGCAGGGACCTGGTGTAGCCGTCGCTGGTGTAGGTGGCGCCGCTGACCATGTCGATCTGCGCGCTCTGCGCGGACAGGGTCTCGCTGACGAGGATCGGCAGCGCGCGGGCGTTGATCTCCTGGTCCCTGCCGTTGCTGTCGGGGCGCTGCAGCACGTCGACGGCGGTGACCTTCCCGCCGGTCACCGTCAGCTGCACCTGCACCGGTCCGTAGCGGGTCGGCACCGCCTGGCCGGTGACCGTGGTGGCCGCTGTGCTGCTGGAGGCGCTGGTGGACGTGCTGGTGGAGGTGCTGCTGGTCGCGCTGCTGCTCGCGCCCGTCGTCCCCGTCGTCGTCCGGGTGGCCGACCCCGAGGTGGTCCCCGTGGCGGGGGCGGCTGCGGCGGAGGCCTGCTCGGTGGAGGTGTGGTAGCCGAACAGCAGCACCAGGACGCTCAGGCTGCTCATGCCCCAGACCACGTTGCGGCGGGCCGCGCGGGTGTCGTGGCGGTCGTGCGAGGAGGTCATCTGTCCATCACCATCCGAAGCTCTCGACGTGGGTGTTCTCGGGGGGCAGTCCCGCGGCGCGGGCGCTGGCGACCACGTCGCGGGCCCACTCCTCGGGGCCGCAGACGAACAGGTCGCGCTCGGCGATGTCGGGCACCCACTGCAGGAGCGCCGCGGTGTCGCTCACCGGAGCGATGCCGTCACCGAGCCACGAGCCGGGCGCGCGGCGCCGTCCGGGCATCCACACCACCTCCAGGCCGCGCCGGTCGGCGAGGGCCTGCAGCTCGCGCTCGAACAGCGCCTGCCCCTTGTAGCGGTGCACGAGCACCACCTCACCGGGGGCGTAGTCGAGGCCCTCGGCGAGCGCGCGCAGCGGGGTCACCCCCACGCCGGCGCCGATGAGCGCCACCTTCCGGCGGGTGCGGGCGCGGGCGCTGAGCCGCCCGTAGGGGCCCTCCACCAGCACGCGGGTGCCGGGTCGCAGGCGGCGCAGGCCGCGGCTGCCGTCGCCCACCTCCTTGACGGAGATGCGCAGAGAGCGGCCGTCCGGCGCGGCCGAGAGCGAGTACGGGTGCCCGCGGGTCCAGCCGGCGCCGGACAGGAAGCGGAAGGTGAAGAACTGCCCGGCCTCGGCGGCCAGGCCTGCGGCGCGGCGGGCGGTCATGTGCACCGAGACCACGCCGTCGCCCTCGTCCACCACGGACGAGACGCGCAGGCGGTAGCGGGCGCTGCGCCACAGCGGGAGGGCGAGGCGCCACACGACCACGCTGCCGGCGCAGGCGGTCCACAGGCCCCACCAGAACACCGTGCGGGCGGTAGACGCGAGGAAGTCCTGGCCGGTCCACAGCTGGTGCGGCAGGGCCAGGCCGACCCCGGCGTAGGCGTACAGGTGCAGCAGGTGCCAGGACTCGTACCGCAGCCGCTTGCGGGCGGCCTTGACGCTGGTCACCACCACCATGACCAGGCACGCGGTGCCGGCGGCGGCCAGCAGCATCCCCGGGTAGCTGACGGTGAGGTCCCACAGCGTGCCCGGCACAGCGCCCAGCTCCCCGGCCGCGTAGCCCCACGTGATGAGCCCGACGTGGGCGAGCATCGCCGTGAACGACGTGAAGCCGACCAGGCGGTGGGTGCGGGCGAGCCGCTCCTGCCCGAAGGCCTTCTCCACCACGGGCACGCGGGCCATGAGCAGCACCTGCAGGAGCAGCAGGTCCGAGGCCAGCAGACCGGTCAGGCGTCCCAGCGAGGTGAGGCCGTCGGCCCACCCGGCCAGGCCCTGCACGCCGCCACCGGTGACCCACCAGTACGTGACCAGCAGCAGGCTGCCCCACACGCCCGCGAGCACGCCGAGGCGCACGCGGGCGTCCCACTGCGCGCGCCGGCCGATGTCCACGCGGGTGCGCTGGGCGCCGGGCGCCAGCCACGTCTGCAGCGCGCTCATGCGAGCACCCCGCTCGCGGAGCCGGTGGCCGGGAGGCACGGGCTGGTCGAGCTCGTCGGTCTGGTCACGGACCCTCCACTCTCATCGTCGAGGACGAGCGTGGAGGGCCCCCGTCAGCGGGGGCTGGGGGCTGGCGCTCAAGAACCTCTCAGACTGGGCCGTTCGTGAGAGGAGTCCGAGCGCACCGGTCCGGTCGGCGGTCCTGCCGGCGGTCCTGCCGGCGGGTCCTCCGACAGCGGCAGCGTCAGCCGGAAGGTGGTCCCGCGCGCGGACGGCACCAGCGCGAGGTCCCCGCCGTGGGCGCGAGCGATCCCCCGGGCGATGGCCAGCCCCAGCCCGCTGCCGCCGCCGCTGCGGGCGTCGTCGGCGCGCGTGAACCTGTCGAAGACGCGCGCCCGCAGCTCGGCGGGCACACCCGGCCCGTCGTCGGCGACGTCCAGCTGGGCCCAGCGCCCGCCGTCGGCCTCCACCTCGCGGGCGGTGACGAGCACCGCGGTGCCGGGCGGGGTGTGGCGGCGGGCGTTGGACAGCAGGCCCGCCACCACCTGGTGCAGGCGCTGGCGGTCCCCGGGCACGTCGATCGGCTCCTCGGGCAGGTCCGCGCTCCACGCGTGGTCCGGGCCGGCGGCGCGCGCGTCCACGAGGTCCTCCAGCACCAGCAGGCTCAGCGGCACCTGCTCGCGCCCGAGCGGGCGGCCGGCGTCGAGGTGGGCGAGCAGCAGCAGGTCGTCCACGAGGTGGGCCATCCGCTCGCTGGCCACGCCGATCCGCTGCAGCGACGCCCGAGCCACGCCACCGCTCCCGTCCCCTTCTCCGTTCCCCTTGCCGTTGCCGTTGCCGTCCGAACGCAGGGCCTGCTCGACGTGGGCCTGCACCACCGCCAGCGGCGTGCGCAGCTCGTGGCTGGCGTCGGCCATGAACCGGCGACGGCGCTCCTCCTCGCGGTCGCGCACCAGCAGGGCGGCGCGCACGTGCTCCACCATGGCGTCCACGGCGCTGCTGACGCGGTGCACCTCGCGGGTGGACCCCGGCGCCGTCACCGGACCGGGCAGCCCCGCGGCCGAGCCCGCCAGCGGCAGCTCGGTGATGGACTGGGCGGTGGCCGAGACCGCCGCCAGCGGGCGCAACCCCCGGCGCACCACCACGGCGGTCACCGCACCGCCCACGGCCGCGGCGAGCAGACCCAGCAGCAGCTCGGCCACCACCACCTTGCGCAGCACCGCCCCGACGGACGTCAGCGGCAGCCCCGTCACCTGCACCAGGCCGTCGTCGGTGATGACGCGCACCCGGTAGTCGCCCAGGCCCTCCAGGTCCACGGTGCGCGCGCCGTCCCCGGGCCGCAGCGCGGTGAGCGCGGCGGTGGACCGGCTGTCGAGCTCGGCGGGGACCACCTCGCCGTCCTGGGCGACCACGGCCGCCTGGACCACCGCCCCGTCCCGCAGGACCACCCCCAGCGTGCCGACGCCCTGCCCCTGCCCGACGCCCGTGACCGGTCCGCCCTGCGAGCGGGAGTCCTGGCCGCTGCTGCGCCCGCCGCCGTCGTCCCCGTCACCGTCGGGGCGGCCGTCGATCTCCCGGGAGTACCGACCACCCGCTCCCGCCAGCTGCGCGTCCAGCTGCGACAGCAGCGCGGAGCGCACCACCACCACCGTGCCCACCCCCGTCACCGCGGCCACCGCGAGCACGAGCACCACGAGCGCGGCGGTGAGGCGCCCGGACAGCGTCGGGCGCTCGCGCTGGCGACGGCTCACTGCGGCGTCCGCAAGACGTACCCGACCCCGCGCACGGTGTGGATGAGCGGGGTGCGGCCGGCGTCCACCTTGCGGCGCAGGTAGCTGATGTAGAGCTCCACGACGTGCGCGTCCCGGCCCAGGTCCTGCTGCCAGACCTCCGCGAGGATCACCTGCTTGGACAGCACCTTGCGCGGCGTGCGCGCCAGCAGGCGCAGCAGCTCGAACTCCGTGGCCGTCAGCTCGATGCGGACCGGCGGGTCCTCGCCGCGGAACACCTCGTGGGTGTCCTCGTCCAGGCGCAGGTCCTCGAACACCAGCTGCCGCCCCGCCGCGCCGCCCTCCCCGCTCCCGGCGCCCGCACCCGTGACGGCGACGGTGCGCCGCAGCAGGCCGTGCAGGCGCACCACCACCTCCTCGAGGTGGAACGGCTTGGTGAGGTAGTCGTCCCCGCCCAGCCGGATGCCCGTGACCCGGTCCTCCAGCGCCGACCGTGCGGTGAGGAAGAGGACGGCGACGCCCGGGTCCGCGCGGCGCAGGTGCTCCAGCACGGAGAACCCGTCGAGGTCGGGCAGCATGACGTCGAGGACCACCGCGTCGGGGCGGAACGACCCCGCCACCCGCACCGCCGCGCTGCCGGTGTGCGCGACCGCCACCTCGTAGCCCTCCCCGCGCAGCACCGTGGACAGGACGTCGGCCAGGTCCGGCTCGTCGTCGACCACCAGCACGCGTCCCGGTGTCCCGTCAGCCCGCAGCGGCGCACCGCCGCGCGGGATGGGCGCCACGCCGCTGCTCGCCGGCGGGGGTGTCGTGGGAACCATGCGCACAGCATCACCGCTCAGGCGCCGAGGAGGAACAGCGCTCCGGCGGCCACCAGCGCCACCTCGACCACCACCACGAACGCGCGCTCCGAGAGCGGCCCCACCACTCGCCGTCCCACCCACGCGCCCGCCAGCGACGCCGGGGACAGCACCAGCCCCAGCAGCAGCACGCGGCTCGTCAGCAGGTCCCCCGCGCCGTAGGCCCCCAGCTTGGCCACGTGCACCACCACCGCACTGGCCGCCTCCGTGCCGATGTACGCCGCCCGCGTCAGGCCCACGGCCAGGAAGAACGGCGCCGTCAGGGGGCCCACCGACCCCAGCAGCGCCGACCCCAGCCCCGAGGCCGCGCCCACGGCCACGAAGGCCCGCTCCCCCGGCGCCCGCGGCGGGCGCTCGCGGTGGGCGCGCCACCGGCGCCACGCCACCACGGCCAGCAGGAACACCCCGAGCACCCGCTGCAGCGGCGCGAGCGGCGCCTGCGCGAGCAGCAGCCCGCCCACCACCGCCAGCGGCACCGCCCCGAGGGCGAACCAGCCCACCAGCGGCCACCGCACCTCGTCGCGGTTGAACGCCACCCGGGAGCCGTTGCTCACCAGCTGCACGAGCGTCAGGGCGGGCACCGCCACCCGCAGCCCGAACAGGCCGGTGAACACCGGCAGGAGCAGCACGCCGCCGCCGAAGCCCGACACCGCCGACAGCAGCGCCAGGGCGAACGCCGCGGCCGACGCCGTGACGAGGGCGAGCGGGCTCACACGGCGGTCAGGTGCTGGCCGGGTGCTGGTCAGGCTGTCGCGGGCGGTTCCCCCGCGTCGGAGCGGGCCGGCTCGGCGTGGTGGTGGCGCGGGGTGCCGCCCAGGGCGTGCTCGGCCTGGAAGATCGCGTCGCTCACCAGCTGCGGCACGTGCTCGTTGGCCAGCCGGTAGAACACGCGCACGCCATCACCACGGGTGGTGACGATGCGCGCCAGGCGCAGCTTGGCCAGGTGCTGCGAGACCGACGCCGGAGACCTGTCCACCACCTCGGCGAGGTGGTTGACGGACAGCTCACCGGCGTCCTTGAGGGCCAGCAGGATCCGCACGCGCGTGGCGTCGGCCAGCATCGAGAAGACCTCGACGGCCAGCTCGACGTAGTCGCTGTCAGGAAGACGTCCGCACGTCTGCTGGCCCTCGCGCACCCCCGGATGGTGGCACGGGGTCAGCGCCGCCAGAGCAGGTGGTGGACCACGCCGCTGGGGCTGGGCACCACCTCGTGGTGGAACCTGTCGTCCAGCTCCTCGGGCGAGTCCCACAGCCGGCTGCCCCCACCCAGCTCGACCGGGACGACGACGACGTGCAGCTCGTCCACCAGGTCGGCCTCGAGGAACGAGCGGATGCTCTGCGCTCCCCCGCCGAGCCGCACGTCGAGCCCGCCCGCGGCGGCCTTCGCCAGTGCGGCGACCTCGGCGGGAGCAGCGTCGGTGAAGTGGAACGTGGTGTCCGAGAGCGTGAAGGACGGGCGCAGGTGGTGCGTCATCACGAAGACCGGGGTGTGGAACGGCGGCTCCTCCCCCCACCAGCCCCGCCACTCCTGGGCGCTGGCCTCGGTCCAGGGCCCGCGGTGGGGGCTGAACTTGTTCGCGCCCATGACCTCCGCGCCGATGCCGTGGTGGAAGCCGCGGACCAGGTGGTCGTCCAGACCGCGCGTGCCACCGGGGCGCGCGGGGCCGGGAGCGCTGGCGGTGGCGAACATCCAGCCCGCCATCTGGCGCGGGTCGGCGTGCCCGAAGGGCCGCTCGAGGCTCTGCCCCTCCCCTGCTCCGAACCCGTCGGAGGAGACGGAGAAGTTCTGGACCTTGAGCAGCTGCTGCGACACGTGGTTCCTCCGAGCGGTGCGGGTCGTGCGGGTCGTGCGGGTCGCGCGAGTGGCCGTGGTGGCCTCAGCCACCACGACCGGTCGGCGACCTGGGACTCATCGCAGCGACCTCGCCCGCCAGCGAGCGGGTCACCTCCAGCTTCGACGCCCAGCGGGCCGGCCATCCCCGCGCCACCCACGTCGCGTGCGGCTCGTGGCCTGCGGCCCCGAGGTGGACCACCTCGTCGACCGCCCGCTGCTGCCGCGCGAGCACCGCGTCGACCACGTCGAGCGGTCCCTCCCAGGCGTACCCGTCCAGGAAGGCGTCGATGCGCGCCCGCCGGGACGGCTCGGGCGGCAGGCCCCTGCGGCGGAGCTCGGAAGGATCGGTCTCGAAGGGCGCGAGCCACTCCAGCGCGTAGGCCACGTCGCTGAGCGGCTCCGCCGGGCGGGCGCCGTCCCAGTCGAACAGGCCGACGGCGACGCCGTCCCGCCAGGCGGTGTTGGCGGGCTGGACGTCGCCGTGGCAGACCACCGGCCCGCCCTCCACGGGCACGGACCAGACCGCGTCCGCCGGCGGCACCCACGACCGCGTGGCGTCGTGGACGCGGCGCAGCAGCCGGCCGGCGGACCTCACGCCGTCGAGGTGGACCTGGTGGGGCCAGGCGTCCTGTCCCGCGTCGCCCAGGACCAGGCCGACGCGCTCCACGCCGTCGACCACGCCCAGGGGCTCCGGCACCGGCAGCCCCCGGTCGCGCAGGTGCCTCAGGAGGTGGTGGACGGTGCCGGTCCACGGCTTCGCCGGCCGCAGCACCACGTCGCCGACCACCCGGACCTCCCGCTGAGCGGTCATGGTCGGAGGCTACGGCGGCCAGCTCGCCTCCTAGGGTCGCGGTCGTGGGGCGGGTGGTCTTCTTCGATGTCGACGGCACGCTGAGGGCCGCGGGCACGCCGTCGACCGGAGCCTTCCTGGCCGGTCGCAAGGGAGACTTCGAGCGCGTGGCCGCTGCGGAGTCGGCGTACGCGCGCGGCGAGATGACCAACCAGCAGGTGAGCGACGTCGACGCCACCGGCTTCGCGGGCCTGCCCACCGCACGGGTGGACGTCTGGCTCGACGAGCTGCCCCTCATCGGCGGCATCGACGTCGTCGTCGGGCACTGCCGTCAGCGGGACTGGCTTCCGGTGCTGGCGAGCCTCGCGTGGACGGCGGTCACCGAGCACCTGGCGCGCCGCTTCGGGTTCGCGCTCAGCGGCGGGCCTGAGCTGGAGGCGGTCGAGGGCCGGTACACGGGCCGGGTGCTGACCCCCTGGGACGAGCACGACAAGCGCGACGCCGCCCTCGCCGTCGCGGCGGAGCACGGGATCTCCCCCTCGGCCTGCCTGGCCGTCGGGGACAGCCGCTCGCACCTGCCGCTGTTCGCCGTCGTCGGCGGCTCGGTGGCCCTCAACGCGTCGGCCGCGTGCGCTGCGGTGGCGTCGAGGTCCCTGGTGACGCAGGACCTGGCCGACGTCATCCCGCTGCTCGAGGCCCTGGCCGCCAGGTCGGCCCCGTGATGGGGCTCCGCGGTCTGGGTGTGTTCTGCAGCCGCACCGGCGGTGGTCCGGCAACCGATGCTGTGCGGATTGCTCGCTGCCGTTATCAGGCTGGTGAAGCTGGACGTCAGCCACCGACCGACCGACCGAGAGACAGCGGCTGGATGCTGTTATCAGTCCAGGACGTCGGTGAGGTCGGGCAGCAGTGGGGTGGCGCTGCGGTGGTAGACCCGTCCGGTCGGTGAGGTCCAGGTGAAGGTGCCGGGGCTGGGTTGGGTCAGGTCCCAGCCGCCGTGGGTCTTGGCGGTGTGCCAGCGCTGGCAGATGCAGCCGAGGTTGCCGGCTTGGGTGAGTCCTCCGCGCAGGCGGGTGGGGGTGGCCGGGCCCCAGGCGGTGGTGTGGTCCAGCTGGGTGGCTCCGGCGCGGGTGGGGTGGTGGCAGACCGGGGAGATGCAGACCGCGTCGCGGGTGCGGACGTGGGCGGCCAGCAGTACTGAGGGTCGGTAGGTGACTTCGATGCGGGTGGCGGGGTCGTTCGGGTCGGGGGTGGCGGTCTGGTCGATCAGCACCTGCAGGTGTTCGGCCGTGCTGCGGGTCGGGCGGGTGGTGCGGGTGGTGCGGGTGGGGAGGGTGTTGGGGGCGGGCAGGGTCCAGCGGGAGCGGTGGGTCAGCACCCCGGTGGTGGGGTCAGCGACCAGGCGTCGCCAGCGGGCTGCGCGCACAGCGGTGCGGGTGATGTGGGGGGCGAGGCGTCCGATGCCGGGGACGTGGCCGAAGGGGCCGTACCCGGCCAGGGCGCGGCGGGCGGAGCGGGCAGCGCGAGCAGCCCACAGCCGCTCCTGCCCGCTGCCGGTAGGCGTGCCGGCGGGGTTGCTGTCGGTGCTGGTGGAGGTGGGGGCAGGTCGCAGCGCCCCGGTGGCCTCGTGGTGTCGCGGGGTGGGCACCGGTGGGCGACCACGGGACGTCTCGGCAGCCTGACCGGCGGCCTGGTCGGTGGGGTGGGGAGGGGGCTGTGCAGTTGTGGGGCGGGGTCGTTCTCGTCCTGGCCCCGCCGCCTTCGGCGGTGCGGGCGGTGAGGGCGGTGAGGGCGGTGAGGGCGGTGAGGGGGCGCTCGGACGATCCGAGGCAGATGAGGTGCCCAGCTCACGGCCGCCGGAAGCGGCGGCGGCGTTGGTAGGCGGGCGGCTGGGCGTGGGTGGTGGCTCCTCGCCCTCGGGGCCGTCCTCAGGGCCGTCGTCCTCAGGGTCCTCGGGGTCTTCGTCCTCGGGGTCCTCGGGGTCTTCGGGGTCTTCGGGGTCTTCGGGGTCTTCGGGGTCTTCGGGGTCTTCGGGGTCGTCTAGGTCGGCGAGGTCGTCGGCCAGGACCACGATGTGCACCTCCGAGAGCCGGGCCCGCTGCTCAGGGGTGGGGATGGCCACCGGCTTGCGGGTGTCCGGGACCAGACCGCTCACCGGCGCCGGCGGCTGGACTCCACTGCCGAGGCCGTCGGAGCCGTCGAAGCCATCGCCGTCCTCGTCGTCCTCGTCGTCGTCAGCGGCGTCAGCGGCGTCGTTGTTGTTGTTGTCGATGGGGTGGGAGGTGAACAGGTCATCCACGCCGGTGGGCCCGCCGGTCCTCGCGCTGGGCGGGGCGGGCTCACCCACGACCTCGGCCAGGACCTGCGGGGTCAGGCTGAAGTCACCGACGACCAAGCTCACCAGCACGTCCGCGCGCAGCTGCCCCAGCGACCGCTGCTCCTTCTCCTGGCCCTGCTGGCCCTGCTGGCCCTGGTCGCCGGCAGCACCAGCACCAGCACCAGCACCAGCGCTGGGGTCGGCGTGGGTGTAGGTGTCACCGTCCCTGGCGTTGGCGGCCACCTGCTGCAGCACCTGCCACACCCGCGCCGCATCAGAAGCCTCCAGCGTGGCCACCACCTGCCGGCACCCCGGCACCGCAGAACGACGCAGCACCACATCGCGCTCGTCGATCCCAGCGGCCATCGCCCGGGCCGCGTACCCGGGGTCAGCAGCCAACGCTGCTTCCTCCAGCACCCCCGCCATCCGGGCCCGGCTCAAGGATGCCGCTGCGGCCACCGCCGCAGCCTCCACCTGCGCCCGCGCTGCCTGCCCGCCCGGGCCCTCAGGTAGGCGGCGGCAGACCTCGGCCAGCACGTCCAGCTGGGCGGGGGTCATCACTCCCCGGGTCAGTGCTTCCTCGGCTGCGGGCAGCTGGGTGAGCTGGCGGGCCAGGCCCACCAGTGCGGTGGCGGTGCGTCCGGCGATGCGCAGCACCGGGGCCAGCTCATCAGAGGCTGGGCGGCGGGTGTCCTTGGCTGCAGCGCGGGTGGGGTTCTCGGCGAGCTTGGCTGCGTCCAGGCCGTTGATGAGGTTCAGGTGCAGGGCGTGCAGGTAGGAGGTGCAGCGGGCGGAGGCGGCGACCACCTCGGTCCACTCCCGACTGGACAGTCCCAGCCCCGTCACCGGCGCCTGCTCACCACGCCCACCACCGGTCCCGCCGCCGGTCTCGCCGTCGCTGCTGTCACTGCCGTCGTCGTCGTCGGGGCACCCTTCCCCGGCGGTGACGGCGGCCAGCAGCGCGTCCAAGGCCGCCATCTGGGCACCGTCAGGGTCAGCGGCGATGACCGCGGCGACGGCGGGGCGGATGCGGCGCCGCTCGGCGATGGACCCGGTCAAGGGATCGCTCAGCAGCTGCTGGGTCCACCAGGGACGGCTGAAGCGGACCGGCCCCCCGCCGTCGCCCTCGGGGTCGGCGTCCAGGTCGGCGTCGGTGTCGGCGTCCAGATCGAAGGCCTGCGCGTCCCCGGTGCCGGGCTGGTCGGCGTCATCGCCGACCGCCCAGTCCGGGGGTGCGCTGGTGGTCATGGCGGAGACGTTAGGGGTCACCACCGACAGTCCGGTGGTCCTCGTTCCCGCAGCTCAGGACCGTGATCACAGTCTCACGGAACGTGACAACAGACCCCCGGAGGGCGCCTCAGAACCGGGACAGGACGCACCCCCCGACCGTCAGCGCTCCCCGTCGGACGCACCCCGGAACCGCCTCGCCGGCTCGTCCTCGCCGTCCCCGTAGGAGGTGGTCACGGGCCGGAACGCGCCGTCGTCCGGCGCGTACCGCAGCGTGACCTCACCGGCGGCCGACGCGCGGGCCGCGTCGACGGCGACCTCGCGCATGTCCCCGGGCGCCAGCACCACGGTCGACGACGCCGGCATGCGGGTGTCGAAGGTGAAGACGCTGTCGAGCCCGTCCTGCGTGCACCCCGACCGGACGTGCGCGCGGTCGCCGTCCACGAGCAGCGGCGAGGTGCCGTGCTCGTCGGCCTCCACCCGGGGGCAGGACGCCTCGACCACCACGTGGACGACGACGGGCAGCCCGTCCACCGGTCCGCGTCCGGCGTCGACGAGCTCCGGGTCGTCCTGACCGCTGCCCGAGCACCCGGTGACGAGCAGGCCGACGAGCGCGAGGACCCCGCCGACGGCGAGGAGCCTCGACCCGAGCAGACCCGACACCGCCGCAGCCCCCACCGCCGAGCGGGTCAGGTCTGGGGCGCGGTCCACTGCTCCCAGCTCAACACCCAGTCCCCCAACCCGTTCGTCAGCTCCATCGCACGATCCGTCCCCGTCACCTCCACCACATCCCCCCGCCGAGACAGGTCGAAGAACCACTTCGCATTCGCATCCGAGACGTTCAGACACCCGTGCGAGACGTTGCGGTGCCCCTGCGCAGCCACCGACCACGGCGCCCCGTGCACGAACTCCCCCGAGTTCGCGATCCGCGTGGCCCACTTCACCTGCGTCGCGTAGTCCTGCCCCACCGTGCGCCCGTCCATCAAGAAGTCCGCGTGCTTCTCCAGCACCAGGTGCACCCCAGAACGCGTCACGAACGCCGGATCCGCATCCTCCCGACCCGCCGAGATCGGGATCACCCGCGCCACCGCCCCGTTGACCCGCACCGTCATCTGGTGGGAATCCGTATCAGCGGTCGAGACGTGCGCATCCCCCACCGAGAAGTCCGCCGCCCGGTCCGAGGACCCCCACCGACCCCCCACCCGCACCTGCGTCATCGGCGCCTTCACCGACACCGCCGTCCCCGCCGGCCAGTACACCCGCGGACGCCAGTGCACCTCCGAGTCCGTCACCCACCGCCACGCACCCTCCACCGCCGACCCGTCAGGGGCCTTCGTGCTCACGGACACCGCGCCGGTCACCCCCGCACGGTCAGCCACCGGCACCGGCACCGCGAAGATCAGCGCCACCGGCATCCCGACACCCACCACCTCACCGTCCAGCGGCATCATCTTCACCCCCGCCACCTGGTCGGCCCCGGCCACCGTGAACGACAACCGCGCCGACACCGGCTGGCCGCCGGCCCCCTCGCCGGCACCCGCCGCCGTGGCGACCGCCGTGTAGGAGGCGCCCCTGTCCAGCGCCTCCGCCGGAGACCACGCGCCGTCAGCGGCCGAGGCACCCGCGACCTGCGTGCCGTCGGCGGCGGTGACCACCACCGACTGCAGCGCACCGCCGCTCACCGTGGGGCGCACCACCGGCCGCGTCGAGGTCACGTCGCCGGCTGCGGCGGCGTCGACCCCGTCCACGGCGAGGGACACCCGCACCGGCGGGGCTGAGGACGACGACGGCGCCGGCGCCGAAGCTCCCGCTGCCGCGGAACCCGCAGCAGGCGACGGACCGCACCCGGCCAGGAGCCCCCCTGCGCCCGCGACCCCACCGGCGAGCGCGAGCAGGAACACCCGGCGGGTGGCACCGCTGGCACCCCCGACGTCACCGGACCGCGCTCTGCGCTGCTCAGCGGCCACGTCCACCCCTGCCCTTGCGGCGCAGCGGCGCCGCCGTCGCGAAGAGGGTGGTCACGCCGACGGCCGAGGCCACCCACACGACGGCGGCCACGTCGAGCAGGGCGCTCACAGGGCCCACCGCCCCGACACGGCAGCCGCCCCGACGACCCCGCCGGTCGCCTCGTGAGCGGTCCACGCGGTGCCGCACCGCTGCGCCAGGCGGCGCAGGTGCTCCAGCACCAGCAGCTGCCCGGGGGTCCACGCGGCGCAGGCGGTCTCGTCGACCTGCAGCTCGAGCGCGCCGAGCTGCAGGGCGCGACGCACCTGCACGGCGAACGGGCCGAGGTCGTCGCCCCTGCTCAGAGGGGGCGCGGTGAGCGCCACCACCGGGCAGGGCGCCTGCGCGCTGCGGTGGCGGGGTCGGGGAAGGTCGAGGACGTGCACGGACGTGGGACGCGGTCGCAGGCTCTGGCGTTGCACTCTCGGAGTTCGGAGCCGTCAGCCCTGGGGGAAGGCCAGAGCCAGCACGAGAACGGCGGTCGCAGCCGTCACGACCACCAGCTGCAGGTAGGCGGTGCGTCGCTTGTAGCGGCGGACCTCGCTCGTCGAGCGCATCAGACGTTCCTCCACCACTGTCGAGCTCCAGGCCGCGCTCCGCGGGACGCGGGGCCGACCCCGTCAGGCTGCCGCGCCGGCGGTGGCGGGCGGATCAGCCTGGGAACGGGTCCGTGGGCACCCCCGTCATCCTGCGGACGTACACCGTGCGGGGACGACGCGCGTCGTCGTCGTCCTCGTCGACAGCGGACGGCGAGCGGTCAGGCGGAGCGGCCGGGCGCGTAGGCCTGCGCCACGGAGGCGCGGGAGAAGACGTGCCAGGTGCTGGCGCTCACTGCGAGCGCCAGCCCGAAGCCCACCCAGTACGGCGCGGTGAGGCCGGCGGCGGACGCCAGCGCCCCGCCCAGCAGGGCGCCGAGGAAGTTGCCGCCGGCGGAGACGAAGAGGGTGGCGCTGCCCACCCGGCCGAGCATCTCCGGCGGGGTGAGGCGCTGTCGCAGCGACGTGGCGACGATGCCCCAGAGCGACCCGTGCACGCCGAAGACCACGAGCACCACCCCCACCAGCACGGCGCTGGTCGACGCGGCGAGCACGAGGTGCAGGCACGCCTCGACGAGCAGGCCGATGCGGATGGTCCAGGTGGGGGTGGCCCAGGCGATGATCCGGTCACCGGCGGCGGCGCCGGCGAGGCCGCCGACGGCCATGCAGCCCAGCAGCACCCCGTAGCCGACCGGTCCCAGGCCGAGGCGCTGCTGCGCCACGAGCACCAGCAGCGCGAGCGCCGCGTAGTAGGTGAGGTTGAGCAGGCCGATGAGCAGGGCCATGGTGCGCAGCATCCGCTGCCGCGCCAGCCACCCGAACGCCTCGCCGACCTCCCCGAGCGCCACCTGCAGCCGCCCCGGGCCCCCTTCCGGCCGGGGACGGGCCGGGGCCGGGTAGCGACCCGGGAGGACCGCCAGCAGCGCCGCGCCGGCCACCATGGCCACGGCCGCGACGAGGAACGGCGCCCCGGCGGCCACGGCGAACAGTGCACCGGCCAGCGGTCCGGCCAGCACGCCGTTCATGAGCGTCGCCGAGCCGTACAGCCAGCCGTTGGCGCGCTCGAGGGACATCTCGCCCACCACGTCGGGCACCAGCGTGGAGCCGGCGATGCGGCTGACCACCTCGCAGGCGTTCACGGTGAAGAGCACCCCGTACAGCAGCGCCACTCCCCCGGCCCCGGCGACGACGACGGCGCCCAGGGCCACCAGCGCCGCGGCGCGCACGGCGTCGAGCACCACCAGCAGGCGCCGGCGGTCCACCCGGTCCACCAGCACGCCGCCGGGCAGCGCGAACAGCAGCCACGGGAGCCACGCGACGGCGAACGCCGACGAGACCACCAGCGGGTCGCTCGAGTACGTGGCCACCAGCAGCGGGGCGGCGATGAGCACCAGCCCGGTGCCCAGCGCGGAGGCCGAGGAGGAGGCCCACAGCCGCGCGAACCGCCCGTCGACGCCGCCCACCGCCGCGCCGCGTCCCCCCACGGCAGCAGTCTGCCGGTGCTGCTGCCGGTGCTGCTGGGCGGCCGGTGTGACGCCCGACAGGCAGAAGTCCCCAGGGGCGCCCCGACCGGGTCTCCTGCCAGGGTTCTGCCTGTCCGGCGTCACGGGCGGGAGGAGCACGGGTGGGCGAGTGGGAGCCGGTGACCGCCGGGAAGTCGGGCGCGCGGGTGTGGCGCGGCCGCGGCGTGCACCGCAAGCAGGACGCCCCCGAGCGGCTGGCGGCCGAGTCCGCCCGCCTGACCTGGCTGGGCGCGCAGGGGTTGCCGTGCCCGCAGGTCGTCTCCCTGGGCGAGTCCGGCCTGGTCACCACCACCGTTCCCGGCCGCCCCGCCACCCACCTCGACCCCGCCGCGCGGCCGCGCGCCACCGCCTCCCTCGCCGAGGTGCTGCGGGCCCTCCACGCGCTCCCCGTGACCAGCTGCCCCTTCGACGCCCGCCTGAGGACGACGACGACGGCCGCGCGGCGGCGAGCAGCCGACGGCCTGGTGGACCTGGCTGACCTCGACCCCGAGCACCGGGGCTGGTCGGCGGCGCAGCTGCTCACCGCGCTCGACGCGAGCCTGCCGTCGCAGGAGGAGCTGGCAGTCTGCCACGGAGACCCCGGCCTGCCGAACATCCTGTTCGACGACACCGGGGAGGTGACGGGCCTGCTCGACGTCGAGCGGCTCGGCGTGGCCGACCGGTGCCGCGACCTGGCGATCGCGCACCGGAGCACCCGCGACCGGCTCGGCGGGGCCGCCGCCGAGGAGCTGCTGGCGCACTGCGGTGCGAGCGCGCGCGATCGCGGCCTCCTGCCCTTCTACCGCCTGCTGGACGAGTTCTTCTGACGCCGGTGGGCGCGCCGAGGCAGGCCGCCGGAGCCGCTGCGCACCACGTGGACGGCCTCGCCCAGCACGCGCCGCAGGACCGTCAGCTGGTGCGCCGTCCACGTGGGCCGGTAGGAGTCGAGGTCGAAGAGGTAGGGGACGTTCGCCGCGACGAGCTTGTCGTAGCAGTGGTCCACCGACCGCCCGCGCGGGTTCCAGCACCCGCCGGTGCTGTGGCTGACGTCTCCGGCCCAGTTCCACAGACTGAGACCCGCCTCGACGTCCAGCCACGTCCTGCGGCGGGCGAGCCAGTCCTGCGCCGGCGTGAGGTCAGAGACCAGCGTGCTGCGGTCGCCCTGCTGGTCGGGGTCGTGCTCCCAACCACGTCTGAGGGCGTCCGCGAGGCACTCCTCCTCGGTCTCCCACGAGAGCACTCGGTCCCCCTGGGCGGCCACCGGGTCGGCCCACCCGTGCCCGACCGGGCCCCACCAGTACCAGCGCAGCTTCCCGTCGAAGCGGACGGCGCACGGCGCTCCGCGGCTCGGCACGACGAGAGGCGCTTCGTCTGGGCCGCCCAGGACGCCTCTGGTCACGGGCGGACGCTAGGCGGCCAGGCCTGCGCGAGGCGACGCGTTTTCGCTCGTCGGGTCGTCGTGCCCCAGGCTGGGTCGGGTACCACCGCGATCGACGAGGAGCGCCATGACCACCGCCGTCATCATCGGAGCAGGTCCGGGCCTGGGCGCCGCAGCAGCCCGCAGGTTCGGCGCTGAGGGCTTCGCCGTCGCCCTGGTCTCCCGCACCCAGGCGAACGTCGACGCGCTGGCCGACCAGCTGCGCGCCCGCGGCGTCGACGCCCGCGGCTACGCCGCGAGCGTGCGCGACCTCGGGTCGCTGCGCGAGGCGCTGCGCCGCGCCGCCGAGGACCTCGGGCCCGCGGAGGTGGTGCAGTACAGCCCCATCCCGCAGCCGGAGTTCCTGCGGCCGGTGCTCGAGACGGGCGCGGACGACCTGCGCGCCGCCGTCGAGTTCTCCATCCTCGGTCCGCAGGCGGTGGTGAGCGAGGTGCTGCCGGGCATGCGGCGGGCGGGCCGCGGGACGCTGCTGTTCGTCAACGGCGGCAGCGGCGCCCGCCCCAACCCCGCGGTGGCGGGCACGTCGGTGGCGTTCGCCGGGGAGAGCGCGTACGCGCGGATGCTGCACACGGCCCTCGCCGACGACGGTGTGCACGTCGGGCAGCTGATCATCCCCGGGGGCATCGAGGTGGGGCACCCCACGCACGACCCGGACGTCCTCGCCGGGCACCTGTGGCGGATGCACGCCGAGCGTGACGGGTTCCGCGTCTTCGCCGAGCCAATGCCTGACCTCCCCTGACCCCCGCCCCGTCCGTGATCATGGGCGGACGGCCACCGCACCCGGGGACCACGGCCCTGGCAGCCGCAAACGGCTTGCGCAGCGGATCACGATGGGGACGTGACGCGCCTGAGGGTGAGGAGCCGCTCTCCGGCTCAGCGGGTCCAGGGGTCCTCGGGGCGGCTGCCGCGGCTGAAGCCGAAGTGCTCGACCAGCGCCACCGCCTCGGGGAAGTGGGAGGCCAGCAGCTCGGGCACGTGCGCGTCGCTGCCGAACGTCACAGCCCGACCGCCCTCCTGCGCCCACCACTGCGGCAGCCACGACCACAGGCGCCGCGTGTTCATCTCCAGCGCGCGTCCGCTGTCGGCGATGGCGCGCAGCGCCACGCGGAACGGCTCCTCGAACCGGCGCGGGTCGAACGGCCCGGCGTCCTCGACCGGCCAGGTGCGCACGGCGTAGTCGAGGTGGGTGACCACGGTGAAGGGCGCGTCTCCGGCCACCAGGCGGGGCACCTCCTCGAGGTAGGCGGTCATCACCTCCTCGGGAGCCAGGAACCGGTAGAGGGTGTTCGGCTCAGCGCGGTCCTCGCCCCAGGGCAGGGTGTGCAGCGACCCGATGACGCGGTCGAGGGCGTCCAGGTCCAGCAGCTGCCGGGCCTCCCGCTCGCGCAGGTGCGGCTGGCCGAACTCGACGCCCGTGTGGATGCGCAGCTCGGGGAACTGCGCCCGGCACCGCTCGACGCTCTCGAGGTAGCCCGCCACGTCGAACCGCGGGAGGGCGACGTGCCCGGTGTCGTCCACGAGGTGCCGCTGCACGGGCGTGAGGTCCTCGCGGTCTGCCCGCCAGGCGTCCTCCAGGTCCAGGTGCTCGGTGAAGAAGAGCGCCGGGAGCCCGATCCGCACCGCCCGCCTGCAGGTGGCCTCCATGGTCCCGGCGGCCTGCGAGCGCGGGCCGCCGGTGTCCCACGACCACTCGCTGTGCACGTGGGAGTCGGCGGGGAGCTCAGTCATGCAGGGGCGACCCCACCACGTCGAACCGGAACCCGCCGAACTCCCCCGACAGCATCGGACGCGCGGCGGCGATGGCCTCCTGCACCTCGGGCAGCTGCAGCGACGCGCGGTGCGCCTCGGCGCTGTCCCACACCTCGGCGACGAAGACCGTGTCCGGCTGGTCGTCGCTCACACCGACCTCGTACAGCTGGCAGCCCACCTGGCGCAGCGCGTCGTTGCGGCGCGTGAGGTGCGCGACCAGCTCGTCCCTCCTGCCGGCCACCGCACCGAGGGTCCCCGCGTTCACGAACGTCATGGCGCGCATCCTGGCGGAGGGGGCCGACAGCCCACCCGTCAGAGGTCCAGGACCAGGCGCAGGGCAGCGTCGACGCGCTGGAGCTCGTCGAGGCTGAGGTAGCCGACGGCGTCCCCGAGCCGGCTGGGGTCGACCGCTGCGGTCTGCTCCGCCAGGACCCGCGTGGGCTGCCCGCCGACCTCCACCAGCGGGCGGAAGGTCGCCTCGCGCGCAGACGTCGAGGTGGGAGCCACCAGCCACGTCGACAGGGGCAGGAGGTCGGACTGCACCACGACGGCGTACCGCGGTCCGCCCTGTTCGTGCCCGCGTGCGGCATGCGGGCCTCGGGGTGCGCGCAGGCGGTGGACCTCACCACGCACGCAGCGCCTCCATGTCTCGCAGCACCTGCGCCGACTCCGCTCGGTCCAGAGGGTCGGCTGCCAGCGCAGAGGCTTCTGCGCGGAGCTGTTCCTGGACCACCGCGCGCGCTGCCTCGATGAGAGCGGCTCGGACGGCAGTCGACACCGACGAGCCGTCCGCGGTGAGCACTGCGAGCGCCCGACGCGCGTCCTCGTCGGGGCGGAAGGTGATGGTCTCAGGCACCTGCCCAGTGTCTCACAATGCGTAAGACACAGCTAGGTCCACGTCCCGTCACTGCTGAGCCAGCCGCGCCGATCGCGGCGACGGCGGCGAGGGCAGCCGCGCGAGGACCCTGCCCTGGGGCACCTCGGCGTCGGGCTCGCGCAGCGTCGTCTCCAGCAGCTCGAAGCCGGCGTCCCGCAGCCAGCCGCACGTCAGCGCCACCGTGCGGCGGTGCACGTCCACCGCCATCGGCAGGCCGCCGTAGCCCTGCGTCTTCCGCCTCACCACGTCACCGACGTGCCAGGCGGTCAGCAGCAGCCCGCCGGGGCGCAGCGCCCTGGCGAAGCCGTCGAGGACGCCGACGACGACGTCGTCGGGCGCGTGGATGAGCGAGTACCAGGCGAGCACCCCCGCCAACGACCCGTCGGCCGCGGGCGGGTCCGTCATCGACGCGGTCTCGAACTGCACGCCGGGGTGGTCGAGCCTGGCGCGCCGCACCATCGCCGGCGAGAGGTCCACGCCCGTGGCGTCGAGGCCGAGCCCGGCCAGGTGAGCGGTCAGGTGGCCCGGGCCGCAGCCCACGTCGAGGACGCGGCCCCCGCCGTCCTGCTCGACCAGGTCGGCGAACAGCTGCAGCTGCGCGCGGTCGTGCGGGTCGCCTCGAGGTAGCCGCTGAGCAGGTCGGCGTAGCTCTCGGCGACCGCGTCGTAGGAGTCTCGCGTCCTGGTCAGCCAGTCCCGTCCGTCCACGGCGACGACCCTAGGAAGACCCCGCGACAGCGGCCGGGGTGAAGGCGGCCCGGTAGGCGGTGGGGGTGGTCCCGTAGGCGGCGCGGAAGTGCTGGCGCAGGTTGACCGCCGTCCCGAGCCCCGACCGCTGGGCGACCCTGTCGATGGTGACGTCGGGGTCCTCCAGCAGCCGGCACGCGACCCGCAGCCGCTGCGCGGTCAGCCACCGGTGCGGGCTCGTCCCCGTCGCCCGCGCGAACGCCCGGCAGAAGGACCGCGGCGACATGAGCGCCCGGCGCGCGAGGTCCTCGACGGAGATCGGCTCCTCGAGGTGGTCCAGGGCCCACGCCACCACCCCCGCCAGGGAGCCGGCCGGCGGTGCGCCGTCCTGCGAACCTGCGACCGCGACCGACGGCGGCACGAACTGCGCCTGCCCTCCCGCCCGGTGGAGCGGGGCGACCACGTGCCGCGCTCGCTCCACCGCCGCCGCACGTCCGTGGTCGACCTCGACCAGGTGCAGGCACAGGTCGATGCCGGCGGCGACGCCGGCGCTGGTCGCCACCGCGCCCTCGTCCACGTAGAGGACGCCGGGCCGCACGTCGACCCGCGGGTGCAGCCGCGCCAGGTCAGCCGCCTGCGCCCAGTGCGTGGTGGCGGCGCGGCCGTCGAGCAGCCCGGCCTCGGCCAGCGCGAAGGCGCCCGAGCAGATGGACGCCATCCGGGCCCCGCGGGCCGCGGCGTCTCGCAGCGCCGCCAGCACCCCGTCGGGCACCGGGCGCCGGTCGTAGCCGGGCACCAGCACCGTGTCCGCCGACGCCAGGGCGGACAGGTCGCCGTCCACCGTGATCGAGAAGCCGCTGGTGGTCCGGACCGGGCGCCCGTCGACGCTCACCAGGTGCACGCGGTAGCCCACGTCCCCGTGGCCGAAGACGTGGGTGGCGATGGTCAGGTCGAGGGCGACGACGTCGGCGAGCGCGAGCACCACCAGCACGTGGCGCCCGTCGTCGTCCTCGTGTGCGCTTCTGACGAGATCGTTGCCCACAGTGGCGAACGTGCCACTCCCACCCACCTCGGGGGAAGCGGCAGCCTGGCCGCATGCGCATCGAGATCGTGGTGTTCGACGGGTTCGACGAGCTGGACGTCTTCGGGCCCCTGGAGCCGCTGGCGAACGTCGCCGGCCAGGGGGCGGACCTCTCCGTGCAGCTCGTCGGGGCGCACGGCCCCGGCACCGTGCTGGCGCAGCACGGCACGCGGATCGTGGTCGAGCACGGGCTGGGGGCCGGCGCGGAGGTGCCCGACGCCGTCGTCGTCCCCGGCGGTGGGTGGCTGAACCGCGCCCCGCAGGGCGCGTGGGCGCAGGCGCAGGACGGCGCTCTGCCCGCGCGGCTGGCGGAGCTCGCGCCGGGCCTGCGGTGGGTGGCCTCGGTCTGCACCGGTGCGTTCCTGCTGTCCGCTGCGGGGCTGCTCACCGGGCGTCCGGCGACGACGAACAGGTCGGCGAAGGCCGAGCTGGCGGCCGCCGGCGCGCGCGTCCTCGACCACCGGGTGGTCGACGACGGAGACGTCGTCACCGCGGGAGGCCTGAGCGCCGGCATCGACCTGGGCCTCCACCTCGTGGAGCGCGAGGCGGGGGCCGCGCTGGCGGACCGGGTCACCGCGGCGCTGGAGCACCAGCGGTCCACCGACACGTGGCGGCGCGACGCCGGACGGCCGGTCTCGATGCTCGGCGACCCGCGGTGACCGCGCCTCGCCGTCAGTACCTGCTGGCGGCGCCGGCGCCGGCGTCGGGGCGCTGGGCGGGGCGGAAGCGCTGGCAGGCGCACGCGTCGCAGACGGTGCGGACGTAGGGGTGCTCGTGCAGGTGCCACATGTGGCCGCAGGTGCACAGGGTCATGGCCACGGAGGCGCGGCGGTCGAGCTCGAGCAGCTCGGGCGGCCACTCCTCCTCGACCGGTCCGACCAGCCGCGCGAGCAGCCGGCGCAGCGCCTCCTTGAGCACGTCACAGGGTGGAACGCGGGGGCCACCAGCACAAGTGCCAGCGGTCCCCCCCGCAGGCCCGACCGGCTGAGAGCTGGACCACGCGCCAGGTCCGGTGTCGGTGATCGCCACTACGGTGCGGGCCGTGCGAGGAGGACACGGCGCCCCACCGCCGCGAGCCGCGCTGCGGGACCTGTTCCGCGGCGCCCGCGGGCGCCTGCTCGGCGCGTTCCTGCTGACGGAGTTCGCCGCCGGCGTCGGCGGCCTCAGCTACTCGGCGGTGCTGCCGGTGGCGGCCCGCGAGCTCGGGGGCACCGCGCTGTACGGCCCGGCGGTCACCGCCTCCGGCGTGGTGAGCATCGCGTTCATGGCGTTCGGGGCGTACCTGCACGGGCGGCTCGGCCCGCAGGTGCAGCTGTGGGCGTCCACGCTCGTGTTCCTGCTCGGCGTCGCCGTCACGGTCACCGCGCCGAGCATGGTGTGGGTCGTCGCCGGGCTCGCGCTGCGCGGCGTGGCCGCTGGCCTCATGGCCGGGCTGGGGCTGGGGGTGCTCGCGCAGCTCTACCCCGACGCCCGTGAGCGCGAGCGCGCGTTCGGCCTCTTCGCGCTCATGTGGGTGGTGCCGTCCCTCGTGGCACCGCTGGTGAACAGCGCACTGCTGCTGAGCCTGGGCTGGAGGACGGCGATGGCGTGGCCGGCGCTGCTGCTCCTGGCGGGCCGTCTGGGGATCTCCCGGGCCATGCGCGTGGTGGTGCGGGAGCCGCCCGCTGAGCCGACGAGGGTCCGCGGCCCCGGGGCGTTCCTCGCTGTGGCCGGCGGGCTCGCGGTGGTGCAGGTGGCCGTCGGCGCACAGGCGCGTCTCGGACCTGCGCTGGGCGTCGTCGCCGCCCTCGTCCTCTGCGTCCTGGTGCTGGTGCTGCCGTTCCGGCGGGCGCTGCGACTGACCGTGCCCGGGCAGCGGCGCGTGCAGGCCGGTGGCTGGGTGCTGGCGCTGGTGTGCGGGTGCTACTTCTCCCTCGACGCGCTTTTGCCGCTGCTGGCGGTCACCTACCTGGACCGCACGGGAGTGCTGGCCGCGGTGCTCGTGGCGGTGAGCGCCCTGACGTGGGCGCTGGTCAGCGGCGGAGGGCATGGCGCTCGGCTCTCGGCGAGGGCGGCCCACCGCGTGGCCGGGGTGGCCTTCCCGGTGTGCGGGCTGCTGCTCGTGGTGTTCGCCGGGGCGCTGACCGCGGACGTCGTCGCCGGGAGCGTCGTGCTGTGCCTGGTGGCGGCCGTCAGCGGTCTGGCCGTCGGCGCTTCCTACCCCAGGGTCATGGCACAGGCGCTGGACGGGTTCGACGTGCGCGACGGGACGACCACCACCCACGGCGGCGTGGCGCTGGAGCTGGGAGAGGACGTCGGGACGGCGGTCGGGGTCAGCCTGCTCGCCGGGGTCGGTGCGCTGGCCGTCGGCGCCGGGCCCGCGTGCGTAGTAGCGCTGGCGGCGGCGTTCACGGCCGTCGCCGCCGCTGGGTGGGCGCTGTCGGGGCGCAGCGGGGTCTGGGGACCGGCCGCGTCCCCCGAGGGGGCCGTCAGCGGGCGCGGCTAGCGTCGTCGTCGTGATCGGTGACGAGGTGCAGGTGGCGTTCACCAAGTACGACGGCTCCCCGCACTGGCACATCGGCACCCGGCTGCTGGGCGAGGACGAGCACGGCACGTGGCTGCACTCCCCCGCGGGCACGTTCACGTGGCGGCCGGGGCTGGCGTTCACCTACGACCGCGCCAACGTGCTGTGCGTCCCCCGCGGCCAGCACTGGGCGGCGACCCTCTACGACGGCGGCGGCGCCTCCGCTGTGACCACGTACGTCGACATCACCACCCCGGCGGTCTGGTCGGCGGGGCGCGTGACGATGTCCGACCTCGACCTCGACGTGGTCCAGCGGGTGGGCGAGGAGCCGTTCGTCGACGACGAGGACGAGTTCGAGCTGCACCGCGTCCGCTACGCCTACCCCCCGGAGCTGCAGGCGCAGGCGCGCGCCGCCAGCGCCGCGGTGCTCGCGGCGGTGACGGCGCGCCAGGCCCCGTTCGACGGCGCGACGGCGGCGAGGTGGCTGGCCCTGGCCGAGCCGGCGTGGACGCCGGTCGCCCCGCCGGCGCGACCGGCGGGTTGACCGACGTCGCCGCCCCTCAGCGTCGGGGCGGGCTGACGGCCACGTCGAGACCGCCGAGGTCAGGCAGGACCAGCACGCCGTCGTCGTCACGCGAGACCCCGAGCGCCTCGACCACGGCGTCCACGGGGACCGGGCCGTAGACGTGCGGGTAGGAGGGCTGGCCCGCCGACGCCTGCTCCCACCGCACCGGAGAGCCTGCGGCCTCGCACGCGGCGACGTCCACGACGAGCAGCACGTGGTCTGCCAGGTCCTCGCCGTCGTAGAGGGCCGCCACCACCGCCGGGAGCTGGCTCGCGGTCGAGGCGTGGACGAACCCCACGTCGTCGAGGTCCGCGCCGAGGGTGGACCCCCGGTACTCACCGAGCTGGCGGGCCCGCTCCCACGCGGCCGCCTGCGCCAGGTGGAGGACCCTCACGAGACCGGCCTCACGGGTGCGGTCGAGGTCACGGGGACAGGCTCGGTGCCGGCCGCCGGCCCGTCAACCGGGCCACCGCGGTGCAGTCCAGGGTCAGGGACGGGCTTCTCCTGCCCCTGGACTGCACCAGCGCGGGCGACCTTGGCGCCGCCGCCGTAACGTGCCGAAGACCGGGGTCCGTCGGCACCGGCAGCCGACCAGAGGGGACCCCGTGACGCGCACCTGGACCGACCTGCTGGCCCCCGAGCGGCTCACCGCCGTGGTGGACATCGGCGCCAACCCCATCGACGGCGACCCGCCCTACGTCGACATGCTGCGCGCCGGCCTGTGCACGGTCACCGGGTTCGAGCCGCAGCCGGAGGCGCTACAGCTCCTCCTCGACGCCGCCGGCCCGCACGAGCGGTACCTGCCGCACGCCGTCGGCGACGGCGGCGAGCACGAGCTCAAGGTCACGTGGATGAACGGCATGACCAGCCTGCTGGAGCCCGACGTCGCGCGGCTGTCCACCCTCAACGAGTTCGCCCGCTACGGCGAGGTGCTGAGCCGCACCACCCTGCAGACCACGCGCCTGGACGACATCACCGACCTCGGCCCGATGGACCTGCTCAAGATCGACGTGCAGGGCTCGGAGCTGCCCATCTTCCAGAACGGCCGCGCCACCCTGGCGGGTGCGGTGGCCGTGCACACCGAGATGTCGTTCGCGCCGCTGTACGAGGGGCAGCCGCTGTTCGGCGAGGTCGACGCCGAGCTGCGCGCCCAGGGCTTCGTGCTGCACACCTTCGCCACGCTCAAGAAGTGGCCGATCGCCCCCGCGGTCATCGACGGCTACATCTTCACCAACCACCAGCAGGTCATCGAGGCCGACGTCGCCTACGTCAAGGACTTCGGCCGCCTGGACGAGCTCTCCGCGGAGCAGCTCACGCACCTCGCGCTGCTGGCCCACCACGTGTACGCCTCGCCGGACCTCGCGGTCCGCTGCCTGGTGCAGCTGGTGGCCGACGGCGCCGTGGACGACGCCGTGGTGCCCGCCTACGCCGAGGCGCTCGGCCGTTCCGTGGCGACGAACGGCGTGCGCTCGGACCGGTGAGCAGGCCGCTGGAAGCGGGGCTCGTGCTGGTGGTCGGCCCGGCCCCAGGCCCGCTGCAGGTCGACCTCCTGCGGCACGTCGGCTGACACGCCGGCCACGTCGAGCGCCAGCACGTCCGCACCGTCAGCGCGGTGGTCGTCACGGGTGCGCCGCACCAGCAGGTGCTCCCCCACGGCCACCGGCGCCACCTCCGCCAGCTCGGCCAGCGTCGCACCGGCCAGCACCACGGGCCGGTCGAGGTCCACCCGGTAGCGGCAGCGCCCCAGCACCGCTCGCGGCGGCTCGCCGACGTGCACGCGCGGGTCGTCCAGGAGCTCGGCCACCCGCCCCTCGCGCAGCCACACGCCCGCGTCGCTGCCCGCGAGCAGGGACGCCACACAGGCGACCACGTCCGCAGGGTCAGCAGTCGCGTCGTCGAGGACGACGACGACGTCGGGGTGGTCCCACACCAGCGCTCCACCCGGCTGCCCGCGCGTGGCCGGGCCGGCCACGAACCGCGCCAGCGCGAGCCCCTCCACGTTGCGGGAGCGGCGCGCGTCGTCGTCGTCGGTGCGGCCGGCGAAGTCCTCGCCGTCGTGCCAGGCCACCGCGGACGGCTCGTGGCGGAAGGTGGCGCCGGCCAGCCAGCAGCGGTGCGCGAGCTCCCAGTCCTCCCCGCCGTACGCGGTGAACGACTCCTCGAAGCCACCCACCCGCTCGAACAGGGCGCGCGTGGTGCTGAGCACGGCGGAGATGACGAAGCGGTAGGCGTCGTCGCCCGCGCTGCGCAGGTGGTCGGTGCGCTCGTAGGCCTCGAGCAGCCACGCCGGCTCCTCGAACTCCCGCGGCGCGGCGCCGGCGTCACCGGAACCGAGCCAGCGGCGCAGCTGGTCCGGCGACGTGGCGGCGAGGTCGCCGTGGCGGCGCCGGCCCACCACGAGGTCGGCGCCCGCCTCGACCGCGCGGACCACCGCGGAGACGTAGCCGGGCTCGGGCACGGTGTCGGCGTCGAGGAAGCAGATGACCTCCCCGGTGCTCGCGGCGGCGCCGAGGTTGCGCGCGGCGGCGGCGCGGAAGCCCTCGTCGGCCTGCGCGACCACGCGCACCCGGTAGGGCCGCTCGCCGGGGTCGGGCGCCTGCGCCGAGCCGTCGTCGGCCACCACCACGTCGAGCAGGTGCAGCGGGTGGTCCTGCAGCTCCAGCGCCGTGAGCACCAGCGCCAGGTCGTGCGGCAGCTCGTAGTGCGGCACCACCACCGAGACGGTGGTGGTGCTCGGGCCGCTCACGCGAGCCCGTCCAGCACCGCGCGCACCTGCGCCGCGGTCTCCTCCACGGTCGGTCCGGTCGGCGCACCGGGAGCCGCCCACGTGCTGGCCGGGTCGGCCCACGCGCGCGCCAGGGCGCCTGGCAGGTCGTCGTAGACCAGCACGCAGCCCGGGGTGCGCTCCAGCAGCTCGTCCGCGTAGTCGCTGCGCGGCACCAGCGGGCGCCGGCCCGCCGCGACCCACGCGTTGATGGAGCCCGACGCCGACAGGTGCGCGTGCGGCGCCACCGGCACCACGGGTGAGCGCAGCAGGCCCGGCAGGTCCTCCACCGGCACCCAGCCGGTCACCTCGGCGGTCCGGCCGAGCGCACCGGCCTGCTCCCGCAGGGCCTCGACCAGGTCCTCGTGCCCGGGTGACGGCCTGCCCCACGCCAGCAGCCCGACGCCCGGGGGCAGCACGTCGAGCGCATCGACCACGGCGTCGTGCCCCTTGCCCGGGTACAGGTAGCCGAGCACCGCCACCGCCTGCAGCGGGGCGTCCGGGTCAGCGGGTGCCCCGGCCGCCTGCGCGAGACCGCCCGCGAGCACCGGCACCGGCAGGGGGACGACGACGACGTCGAGCCCGTCCGGCCCGTCCCCGGGCCAGCACGCGCGCAGCAGCCTCTCCTCGTGGCGGCTCGCCACCACCACGGCGGCCGCGGCCTGCGCCACGCGCCGGTACGCGGCGGCGCGCCGCGGGTGGTTCACCGCGCCGTCGCTGGCCTGCGGCAGGTCGTGCAGCGCCACCACCAGGCGCCGCTCCCCGGCCAGCGCGACGAGCGCGTCGGCGGCCTCCTCGGGCCCCCGGCCGAAGAGCTTGTCGGTGACGTGCACGAGCACCGGACCGGGCGGTGCCGCCCGCACGGCCTCGAGCAGGGCCTCGCTCCCGGGGCGCTCGGCGAGACGCACCAGGTGCACCGGCGCCGCGTCGGACGCGCTCCGGGCCAGCGCGCGGTGCTGGTCGAGGGCGACCTCCACCACGCCGTGCTCCTCGGGGCCGACCACCAGGCAGACGACGCTCACGCGGCCCGGCCCGGTCCGGCAGCGCCGCCACCCGCGAGCCCCGCGTGGGCCGCGGCGGCAGCGGCGTGGCGCGCCAGGCCGGCCTCGGCGACGCCGGGGTGCTCGGCGTACCAGCGCAGGTGGGCCTCGCGCACCTCGTCGTCGTCGACCTCTCGCCCGGCCACGGTCCACGAGGCGCGAGCGGCGCCCGGGTCCGCGGCCAGGCCCAGGGCGTCGAGCACCTCGGGCAGCACGGGCGCGTGGACGCTGTCCAGCAGGGTCCGGCCGGGGTCGGTGACGCGGTCGGGCAGGCCGACGGCGGCCAGCACGCGGCCGGCGAGCCCGAGGAGCACCGCGTTGCCGGGGTGGTTGACGGTGTGGGTGGCCCGCGCTCCGGCCTCGGTGAAGAGGTCGACCACGGGCAGCGAGCCGTGGCGGGTCTGGCGCGTGCGCAGCTCGGCCGCGGACAGGTCGCGCACAGCGCGCACGGCCTGCGCGGAGGGGACCTCCGGCAGCGGCGCGGCTCCCGCGGCCAGGGCCAGGGTGCGCAGGTCGTGGTAGGGCACCAGCGGTGGCTCGCCCGCCCCGGGCGACCTCACGACCACCTGGAACGGGTGCAGCGCGGCCCAGCGCAGCACGGGCACCACCACGAGCTGCGGGCGGCGCAGCGCGCGGGACGCGACCTCGGCGGTGCCGAGCGGGAGACCGCGGTAGCCGTCCGCCACGGGCTGGGAGACCAGCACGTCGACCTGGGCGAGCAGCGCGTCCAGGTGGGGCAGGTCCTCGGCGGTGAGCTCGTGCACGGGCGGCACGCGCACCGTCCGCACCGGCGAGGGGGGCTGCGTCTGCGAGGGAGGCTGCGTCTGCGAGGGACCGCCGGCCAGCAGCACGCGCAGCGACTCCGCCTGGCAGTTGCCGTGCACGAGCACCAGCGGGCGCTCGTCCTGCGGCACCGGTTCCAGGCCGTAGAAGATCCCGTAGTGCCGGTGCCGGCCCGTCACCTCACCCGTCAGCACCTCCAGAACAGTAGGGGCGTGCGACCGTCCGGCCAGTCGGCCGACCACGGCGGGCGCAGGGGGGCCGAGGTGGTTGCATCGAGGCGTGACGCCCCGCTCGCCGAGCCGCCCCACCGCCCTCGGCGCAGCGATCTCCCCCGTGGTCTCCCCCGTCGCCTCGGGCCGGCGGCTGACGGTCGCCGTCCTCGGTCCGAGCCGCTACCCCATCGCGGAGCCGTACTCGGGCGGCCTGGAGTCGTTCGTCGGCGGGCTGGTGACGGGGCTGCGCGCGCGGGGGCACCGGGTGCTGCTGTTCGCCGCGGCCGGGTCCAGCGCGGCGCAGCCGGAGCTGCTGGCCGGTGGCGGGTGGCGCCCGGACGAGCTGTCCCGGCAGGACACCTCGATGCCCGCCGAGGCCTTCCTGCGCGAGCACCACGCGCACCTGAACGTGCTGACGGCGCTGCGCACCACGTACGCGCACGAGGTGGACGTGGTGCACAACAACTCCCTGCACCACCTGCCGCTGTCGATGGCCGACACACTGCCGTTCCCCACCCTCACCACGCTGCACACCCCGCCCACGCCGTGGCTGACCTCGGCGCTGGACGCCGGGGGCTCCTCGCACGCGTTCTCCAGCGTCAGCCGGTACACCGCGCGGCAGTGGGCGCCCTGGGTGGGCTCCGCCGACGTCGTGCACAACGGGGTGGACCCGCGCCGCTGGCCGCTCGGCCCGGGCGGCGGCGGGCTGCTGTGGTTCGGGCGGATCGTGCCGGAGAAGGCCCCGCACCTGGCGCTGGCCGCGGCCGCGGCCGCGGGGCACCACCTGCACCTGGTGGGCCCGGTGCTGGACCGGCACTACTTCTCCGCCTACGTGGCCCCCCACCTGGGCGCCGCCGCCACCTGGCACGGCCACCTCGGCGGCGACGACCTCGTGCGCGCGGTCGGTGCGGCCAGCGCCGTGCTCGTGACGCCCGCGTGGGACGAGCCGTTCGGCCTGGTGGCCGCCGAGGCCGCCATGTGCGGCACCCCCGTGGTGGCCTTCGACCGCGGCGGCCTGTCCGAGGTGCTGCGCCTGGGCGCGGGCCAGCAGGTGGGCGCGGTGGTCCCGCCCGACGACATCCTCGCGATGGCCGCGGCCATCGACCCCGTGCTCTCCCTCGACCGCCGCGCCGTGCGCGCGGCGGCGCTGGCCCACCTGTCGTCCGACGCGATGGTCGACGGCTACGAGCAGCTGCTCCTGGACGTCGCGGCGTCCGGCCCGGTGTCCGGCGCTCTGTCCAGCACTCTGTCCGGCGGCAGGGGCCTGGGGCCCGCGAGCGACCAGGTGTCGGTCGCGGCGTCGTAGTCCACCAGGCCGTCGGCGCGGAAGGCCTCCAGCCAACCGGTCATCGGCCACCAGCCCCAGCGGCGGCGGAACACCGCCCCGTTGCGCACGACGGCCGCCAGGTGCTGCACCGGCGGGCTCGACACCGGGTGGTGCTGGTGGTGGGCGTGGGCGCCGCCCACCCAGAACAGGGACCCGCCGAGGTCGCGCACGGTGGCGGCGACGTCGGTGTCCTCCCCGCCGTAGCCGGTGTACTCCTCGCAGAAGCCGCCGAAGCGCTGCCAGTCGCGCGCGGTCACCGCGAACGACAGGGACCAGAACAGCCACCACTGGTCCTCACCGGCCAGCAGCACCTGCCCGTCGGGCGGAGAGGGACGCGCGGCGTGCGGCGCCGCGGCCCCGGGCAGCGCCGCCAGGTCCGCCGGCCCGGTGACCCGCACGTGCGGCGGCAGGTACGCGACCGGCCCGCACAGCAGCGACGGCCCCGCGGCCGCGCGGACCTCCCGCGACGCCGAGGCCCGCTGGTAGGTGGCCACGAGCTCGGGCGAGGGGACGCAGTCGACGTCGAGGAGCACCAGCAGCTCAGCGCCGTGCGCGACGGCCGCCGCGGCGGCCGCGTTGCGGGCGCGGGCCAGCGGCAGCTCCCCCGCTCCCTCCCCGCGGTCGGGGCCGTCAGCGTCGACGTCGACGTCGACGACGACGCGCCGCGTGCCGGCCGCCGCAGGCACCTCGTCCAGCACCGAGCGGACCACCGGGTCGCCCATGGTGGCGACCACGTGCAGCTCCGGCGGTGAGGTCTGCGCCGCCAGGCCGTGCAGCTGGCCGCGCAGGTGGTCGTGGCGCCCCGCCACGATCGTCTGGACCGCCGTCCTCGCCGTCCCCGTCGTCCCCGTCGTCACGCCAGCCGCCCGCCGGTGGCGGCCATCGCGTCGAGGTGGGCCGCGGCGCGCTGGGCGCCGTCACCCGGGGCCCAGCGCCGCCAGGGTCCGGCGCCCACCTCCCGGGCCCGCTCCAGCAGCGCCGGCCACTCGTGGGCCTGCGGCCAGGCGTCCAGCGCCACCAGTCCCTCGCCGCGCAGCAGCTGCGCGCGGCGCACCTGCTCTCCGAACGGCCGCTGCTGGGCGACGACGACGGCGGCGCGGCGAGCGGCGGCGACCTCCGCCACGGCGTTGTGCCCGCCGTGGACGACCACCACCTCCGCGCGCAGCAGCGAGTCCCAGACACCGTCACCAGAGGCTGACGGGGCTGGCAGGGCTGACGGCGCTGACGGCGCTGACAAGGCCGAGCCCGGCACCCGGTGCTCCCAGCGCCACCCCGGGGTGGCCTCGACGGCGGCGCGCAGGTCGGCGTCGGTGACGTCCCGCCCGCCGCTGCCCCACAGCACGAGCACGCGGCCCGGCTCGGACGCGTCCGCCGGAGCGTCGCGGCCGTCGAAGCGGGAGAACGCCCCGACGTGCAGCACGGGCGTCTCGTCGTCGTCGTCCTGGGTCCCACCGCGGGGGGCGGGCCACGGCGCCAGCAGCGCCTGGGCGAGGGAGCGGCCCAGCCGGTGCGCGGGGTCGTGGCGGTCCCCGAGCATCGCCGCCACCACCACCGGCACCCCGAGCAGGCGCACCAGCGCGGTCATCTCCACCGAGACGTCGGTGACCACCAGCTGCGGCCGCTCCCGCGCCACCCACTCGGCCACCGCGGCGCCGCGCGAGCGCAGGCCGTCGTGGTGCAGCGGCACCCAGTGCAGCGCGCCGCCGGCCGTGGCCGTGGAGCGGTCGACCGGCTCGTCGTCGTCGCGGTCCAGCTGCACCCACTGCCCCGCGAAGCCCGCGGGCCGCGGCGCGGAGCTCAGCGCGGTGACGGGCGTGCGCAGGTGCCGGGTGATGGCCACCAGCCGCTGCAGGTGCCCCACCCCGTGGTGGTGCACGTACCAGCCGATCACGCGCGGGCCGCCGAGCTGGTGAGGCGCCGGTAGAGGTCGCGGTGGGCGCCGGCCACCTCGCGGCGCTGCTCGCGGCGCTGCGCCGCGGTGGCGGCCGCGCCCGGCACGCCGTCGAGCGCGCGCCGCAGGCCGCGGGCGACGTCGTCGGGGTCGAGCAGGTCCACCTCCACCAGCGGCTGCTGCTCGTGCAGGTAGCCGGTCCGGCCCGCGAGCACGGGGGTGCCGAGGTCGTGGCAGAGCTCCAGCCAGCCCGAGTGGGTGCCGTGGCCGTAGGCGAGCACGGAGACGTCGAGGGAGCGCAGGTAGTCGCTCAGCTGCGCGTCGTCGAAGCGGTCGTGGACGTGCAGGTCGATGTCGCCGCGGTCGTGGGCCTCGCTCAGCCAGCGGGCCAGCTCCGGGTCGTGGCGGCCGAAGCCGGGGTCGAGCGCCTCGGCGTGCACGTCCACGCGCAGCCGCACCCCCGCGAGGCCCTGCACCGCGGCGGCGAGGCTCCGCAGCACCGGCACCGCCACGAGGTTGGCGCGCAGGCTCTTGAGGTGCACCCCCACGAGGCGGTCGCCCTCGGGACGGGGACCGCGGGGCCGGCCGATCTCCTCCAGCGGGGCGATGTGCGGGTGCGGCACCACGAGCGCCTCGACGCCCCAGCGCCGGGCGACCTCCGCCGCGGCACCGGGGGTCAGCGTCACGACGGCGTCCGCCCCGGGCACCAGCACGTCGAGCAGCGCGGTGTAGGGGCGCTGGTCGGTGAGGTGGGGGTTCTCCAGGTCGTGCACCGTCAGCACCAGGGCCCTGCCGGCGCGGTGGACGGCGGTGAGGAGGTCGTGCAGCTGCTGCGGCGTGCGCCCCTCGAAGCCGAAGTGCAGGTGCAGCACGTCGAAGCGGTGGGCGTTCTCCGTCACCCACGCGGCGTCCAGCGCCGGGGAGGGCGCCCACCCGCTGCCCGGCGCCCGGGGGGACTCGAGGACGACGACGCCGGGCACGCGCGGGTCACCGGTGTGCTCGACGTAGTCGTGGTCACCGGGCACGTGCAGCACGGTGACGGCGCCGGTGGTCCCTGGCGTCGGCGTCGCCGTCGTCGGGGTGGGGTCGCCGAGCACGTCGGGCAGTCTGCATCACGTGTTCGAACCCGGCACCCGGTCGGGCTGTCGAGGTGCGGGGGCCCCGGTCGACCGCCGCGCCGGTCAGCGCCCGAACACCGGCGGCAGCGTGATCCTCGGAACCGAGGTGGGTGCGGAGGAGGGCTGCGAGGTCGGCTGCGAGGTCGGCTGCGACGGTGCGACGCTCACCCGCGGCACGGTCACGGACGGCACCGAGACGGACGGCACCGAGACGGACGGCACCGACACCGGGGGCACGGTCACGGACGGCACCGAGACCGGCGGCACCGAGACGGACGGCACCGACACCGGAGGCACGGTCCCCCCCGGCACCGACACCCGAGGCACGGTCACGCCGGGCACCGAGACGGACGGCACGGACACCGACGGCCCCGACACGCCCGGCACGGACACCCCCGGCACCGACACCGACGGTCCCGCCAGCGGCACCCCGGACGACGACGCGCCGGTCCGCACCTCCGCCGCTGAGGTGCCCGCCCCAGCGGCCGACGGCGCTGCGGGCGTGCCGCCGGCGAGTGCGGCGCTGCCCGACGGGGTCCCCACAGCGCCGGACTGGCCCGCGGCGGGTGCCCCTGCGGCATCCGGTGCCGCCGCTGCGGCCGCACCGCCGGTGACGGCCGGCGTCGCGGACCGGCCGAGCGCCGGATCCGCTCCCGACCCGCTCCCGGGGGCCGCGGCGGTGCTCGGGGACGCAGCGCCGCCGTCGTCGTCCCCGAGCACCGCTGCCACGAGCTGGGTGCGCGCGGCAGCCGTGGCCGCGGGGAGGTCGAAGGCGCCGGCCGCGGTCACCGCTCCCCCGACGCCCGCCGCGGCCACGGCCACCGCCGTCAGCGCGTGGGCGCCGGCGGTGGAGGCGGCGGAGGTCACCGCGGTGGCGGCCTGCGCGGGGGCGGCCAGGCCGAAGGGCAGGGCGGCGAGCAGCGTCGCCGGGCCGGCCACCCGGCGCAGAGAGCCGATGCCCACGCCCAGCAGGGCCCGGACGACCGCGGGGTCGAACTGCTCCCCCGCGCAGCGCGTGATCTCAGCGCGGGCCTGCTCGGCGGTCATGGGCTTCTTGTAGGAGCGGGCGGAGGTGATGACGTCGTAGGTGTCGGCCACCGCGATGATGCGGGCTGCCAGCGAGATGTCCTCCCCCGCCAGCGCGCGGGGGTAGCCGCGGCCGTCCCAGCGCTCGTGGTGCTGCTCGACGCCGTCCAGCCAGTCGCCCAGCCAGTCGCGCAGCGGCGCCACCAGCTCACCGCCGTGGTGCGGGTGGCCCTGGAGCTGGGCCCACTCCTCCTCGCTGGGGCGCCCGGTCTTGTTGATGACCTCCACCGGCACGTGCACCTTGCCGACGTCGTGCAGCAGCGCCACCCAGCTGAGGCGGTCGACGTCCGGCTCTGACAGGCCCAGCTCCCGGCCGATGAGCGCGGCGTAGGCCTGCACCCGCTCGCCGTGGGCGCGTGTGCGGTCGTCGTGGGCGGCGAGGGTGGCCACCAGCGCCAGCACCCGCTGGCCGGAGGCCTCTCCCCCGCGGTGGGACCCCTCCAGGGCCCCCGGTGACCAGCGGCGCCGCGCGAGGGTGAAGCGGTGCGGCACACCGTCGGGCAGCACCAGGGTGAGGCGCAGCAGCGCCGACAGCGGAGCCAGCCGTCGCAACCAGCGCGAGCACACGAACAGCGCACCGGAGGTGAGGAGCACCACCCCGCCCAGCCACAGCCACACGGGCAGCCCGAGCCGGTCCGGCGGGAGGGCGACGGCCGCCACCAGCCCCACCACCAGCGCCAGCACGAACGGGCCGACGACGACGGCGACCCGCACGGCCATCGCGAGCAGCGGGCGGGCGCGCCGGGCGGTGAGCGTCGGGTCGGCGTAGTTCTGGGTGGGACCAGTGATCACGCCCCGGCTGTCGGCGCGAGGAGCGTCCGGGTTGAGCGGTCTCGGGCCGGTCCACCCGTCCGGCCCAGCGGCGCGGCGCAGCGCGCGCCGAGGGGTCCTCCGGAGCGTCTGGTGCGGGTGCTACTGTCGTCCACGCACTCGTCCGGGTGGCGGAATAGGCAGACGCGCTAGCTTGAGGTGCTAGTGCCCGTATAGGGCGTGGGGGTTCAAGTCCCCCCTCGGACACCACGAAGAGCCCCTGACCAGCACCGCTGGCAGGGGCTTCGTCGTGCCCGGGCCGCGACGGGCCGGTGCCGGCGGGAGCCTCACACCCTGTCGAGACGGGCGCTGAGCTGCTGGCGGCCGGTGATGCCGAGCTTGGCGTAGACCTTCTGCAGGTGGTGCGCCACGGTGCGCGAGCTGATGCCCAGGCTCAGCGCCACCTCGGCGTTGCTGGCCCCCTGCGCTGCCAGGTGCGCCACCTCGCGCTCCTGGCTGGTGAGCTCGCGCGACCCCACGCGCCGCAGCGGCCGCTGCGGCGCGGTGGCCGCCAGCTCTCGCTGCGCCTGCCGGGCGAAGCCGGGCATGCCTGCACCCTCGAAGACCTCGGCGGCGCGCTGGAGCGGGTCCCGGGCGGCCACCGCGCGGCGCGCCCGGCGCAGGAGCATCCCCAGCGCGAGCTGGGCGGTGCCCGTCACCAGGGCGGGACCTCCCTGCGCCGCGGCGGTCGTGAGCAGTGCCTCCTGCTCGGCCAGGTCGTCGCTGGTCAGCGCTTCGCACAGGAGCCTGCTCACGCGCGCCAGCGGCGCGCCGCTGCCCTGCGCCCACGCGGCCACCTGGTCGAGGACGGCGCGCAGCTCGGCGGGGTCGGCACCGGACGCCTTGAGGGACATCACGTAGGGGATGGAGCTCACGAGCGCGCCGGTGCTGGGCGCCCGCCCGGCGACCCACAGGGGGCGCAGCGCCTGCGCCGCCAGCTGTACCTCTCCGCGCAGGCGGTGGCTCTGGGCGTGCGCCCAGCGGGCGCCGTCCGTCTCGGTGGTGAGGGGCTCCACCGGCGGCAGCGGTCCCTCCAGCTCGCTCGCGCTGTAGCAGCGCACCACGTCCACCACCGCCTGGGCCTGCGCCACCGCCGGGGCCAGCTCCGGGGCGTGCCGCAGCTGGCCGCGCGCGGCCTCGATGTGCCGCTCCGCCCGGGCGATCGAGCTGTCCAAGCTGGCCGCGTACCGCGCGAGGTGCAGGTCCACCGCCGCGGGACCGGTGAGGTGCGGCGCCCGAGATCCCGCCACGGCCAGCACGAGGTCACCGCGTCCCAGCGCCCGGGCGACGTCCGCGGCCCACCGGAGCACGGGCACCGGACCGCGGTCGAGCACGTCGAGCGCCTCGAGCAGCGCCTCCAGCTGCTCCTCCGGCACCGCGTCCCGCCACGGCACCAGCAGGCTCGCCAGGCGCCGGACCCTCGCGGCGAGGGAGTCCGGCAGCCGCTCGCCCGCACCGCGCAACGCCCGCCCGGCGCTGCTGTCGGTGGTGCTGTCGGCGCTGCGCCGAGCCACCACCGCCAGCACCGCCGCCGTGAGCAGCGCCTCGTCCTGCGCCAGGGCCGCTGCTCCCCCGGGTCCTCGGTCGCCGTCGTGCTCCTGCCCCGCGCCGTCCGTGCCGGACGGCTCGAGGGACTGGCCGACGGCGTCCGCGCAGCGCTGCAGGGCCCGGACCAGCTGGCCCGCGGCCGCCTCGTGCTCTCCCCGCGCCAGGGCCCGCACCGCGTCCGTGCGCGCCGCGACGGCCTCGTCCAGCGGGGTGCGCGGGGCGCCGGCCCGCTCGGTGAGCACGCCGGCGAGCAGCGTGCGTCCCAGGGCGGAGGCGACCTCCGCGGCGCGGAGCAGGTCGGTGCGGCGCGCGTCGTCGTCCTCCAGCTGCGCGGCGAGGGTGAGCAGGTCGCCGGCGCGACGCGGGTCGTGGCGCACCAGCTCCCGCGCCGCGGCGCGCAGCCGGGGCGCCGCCGCGCCCCGCCGTGCGGTCTCGTCGTGCTCGGGCGGCGCGGAGGGCGCAGCCAGCACGAGGGCCAGCCCTTCCTGCCGCCGCGCTTCCGCGGCCAACCGCACGGCGAGCTCCGCACGGCCCTGGTCCCGCGCCGTGGCCGCGGCGGGCTCGAGCACCGCCACCCAGGCCCGGTGCGCCCGGGACCGCTCCTCGGGCTCCACCCCCTCCGCGGCCACCTCCGCCAGGAGCGGGTCGGGCACGGCCTCGGCCAGCGGCTCGGTCAGCCCCTCGACGTAGCGGGCGTCCGCGGGGGCGTCGGGGCGGGCGCCACCGGCGAGGAGGTGCTCGGCGCGCCGGACGAGCGGCGCCCCGGCCGGGTCGTCCAGCAGCCCGGCCAGCAGCAGCCTGCGGCGCTCGGGCTCCGGACGCGTCCGGAGCTCCTGCACCGCTCGCTGCACCCACGGCAGCGCGGCGCTGTGCAGGGCGACCGTGGTGGCGGTGGGGGCGGAGGCCTGCGCGAGCCGGCCCAGGTCCACCAGCCGGCGGGGGCGGCCCGCCGCGAGCCGCACCACGCGCTCGCGCGCGTGCGGACCGGAGTCCGGGGCGACCCGCGCCAGCAGCGCCTCGGCCGCCGCGGGCTCCAGCGGGGCCAGCTCCAGCACGCGGTCCGCGTCCGGCCAGTCCAGGGCCGGCTCCGCTCCCGGGGCCGCCAGGAGCAGGCAGGCCGAGACCCCGGACAGGCGACGGGTGAGGAACCGCAGCACCTCCAGCGAGGCGGGGTCCGCCCACGGGACGTCGTCGACCGCCAGCAGCACCGGCCGGCTGCGCGCCACGACCTCCAGGCCCCAGAGCACCGCCATGGACAGCGGCACCTGTCCGGGGGCAGGCACCGCCCAGCCGCTCGCGGTGTCCAGGGCCGCGCGCGGGGCGGGCGCGAGCTCCTCCCCGGCGGCCGCGAGCCGGTCCAGCTCCTCCACGAGGGGGCTCACCAGCTGCTGCAGCAGGGCGCGTTCGATGCCGGCCTCCTCCTGGACCGCGCGAGCGCGCACCAGGAGCCAGCGGGGCGTGGCCCGCGCGGTGTGCGCGGCGGCCTCCAGCACGGCGCTGAACCCCGCACCGGGTGGTCCGGTGAGCACCACGGTCGTGCCGCGCCGGGCCGCGGCGCCCTCGAGCGCTGCGGTGATGGCGCCCAGCTGCGCCGTCCTGTCGAGGAGCACCTCCACACAGGTACCAGAGGACACCGTTGATCACAGCCGGTGACTGGACGTCGCCTGTAAGGCTGCTGCGCTCATGGGTCCGTCCGCGTCCGGGAGTCCGGCAGCACCGGCAGAGGGGCTACCGGCAGGGATACGGAGTCACCAACAGTGAGACCCCGGGTCATGGGCAGAGCCCCGGCGGACCTCCTGCGGGGGCTGCCCGTCAGCCTCTTCCCCCCGGCGGGCGCCGGTCGTAGCGTGCGGGGCTCCCGACCGGGCGAGGGCGCCCGGTCTGAGCAGGCAGGGAGGGCCCGCGTGTCCACCTCGGAGCAGCACCGCGACGTCCGCCGCCGACCCGCACCGCCGCCGCCCGGCAGGCGCCACGTGGTGACCGGGTACGACGGCTCCGAGGGCGCCGAGCGAGCCCTCGCCTGGGCGGCCCGGGAGGCCGAGCGGCTGGACGCCCCGCTGCGGGTGGTGGTGTGCGTCGACTGGCACCCCGTGGCCAGCCCGGAGGCCGCCGGCGCCCTGCTGGCACCGCCGGACCTGCGCCGACTCGGCGAGGAGCTCGCCGAGCGGGCCGCCACCCGGGTCCACGAGGAGCACCCGGGGCTGGCCCTGACCACCGCCGTGCACGACTGGGCCTCCGCCGTCCCGGTGCTGCTGGAGGAGAGCGGCGCGGCGCGGCTGGTGGTGCTGGGCTCGCGCGGCCACGGCGCCTTCGCCGACCTCATGCTCGGCTCCACCAGCGCGCAGGTGGCCGTGCACGCGCGCTGCCCCGTCGTCGTCGTCAGACCCCCCGAGGGGCGACCAGCGGGGACGACGACGGCGATGACGATGGTGGAGCGCGGCGTCGTCGTGGGCGCCGACAGCTCACCGACCGCCCGGTGCGCCCTGCGCTTCGCCCTGCGGGCGGCCGCGGTGCGCGGCACCGAGGTGACGGCCGTGCGCGCGTGGCAGCCGCCGTCCCTGTGGGGTGCCAGCCAGCACGGGCCCGCGCACCAGCAGCTGCTGGCGCTGGAGCGCGCCCAGGCCGACCTGCTCGAGGAGGTGGTCCGCGAGGCGCAGGCGGCGGACGGGACGGGCGTGGTGGTGCACCGGCGGGTGGTGCGCGAGCACCCCGCAGCGGCGCTGCTGCACGCCGCCGCCGGGGCGGAGCTGCTGGTGGTGGGCTCACGCGGGTCCGGCGGGTTCCGCGGCCTGCTGCTGGGGTCGGTGAGCCGCGCGGTCATCCACCACGCGCGCACCGCCGTGGCCGTGGTGCACGGGGACCGGGACGACTGACCCACCGCACCGGCGGGGCGCGGTAGGTTCTCCGGCTCGTGGCTCGCTCCGACGCAAGCACCTCCCCCCTCCCCCCTGATCCCGTGCTCGCCGCCGAGGGCGCCTTCCTCGAGCACGTCGGCGACTGCCTGGCGCACATGCGCAGCACCGCCGAGGCGCTCGTGGACGTCGGCGGTGACGCCTACGCCTCCGAGCGGCTCGGGGCCCAGCGCGCCGAGCGGCTGCGCGCCCTGGCCGACCTGCCCGACGTCCCGGCGTTCTTCGGGCGCATCGACGACCCGGGGCGCGCGCTGCACATCGGGCGCCGCCACGTGGTGGACCCGGCGGGCGACCCGCAGGTCATCGACTGGCGCGCGCCCGTCAGCCGCACCTACTACCAGGCCAGCGCCGCCGACCCCCAGGGCCTGCTGCTGCGCCGGCGCTTCGGCTTCTCCCGCGGCGAGCTGACCAGCTACGAGGACGAGGACCTCGCCGGAGCGGGCGGCCCGCCACCGGAGGACGACGGCGGGCCCGCGCTCGGGGCTCTGGTGGTCGCGGAGATCGAGCGCCCGCGCAGCGGGCCCATGCGCGACATCGTCGCCACCATCCAGCCCGACCAGGACGACATCGTCCGCGCCCCGATCGAGGAGTCCGTCTGCATCCAGGGTGCCCCGGGCACCGGCAAGACCGCCGTCGGGCTGCACCGCGCGGCGTTCCTGCTCTACAGCCACGCGGAGCGGCTGCGCCGCAGCGGCGTGCTGGTGGTGGGCCCGAACCGGGCGTTCCTGCACTACATCGACCAGGTGCTGCCCGCCCTGGGCGAGGTGGACGTCACCCAGCGCACGGTCGCCGACCTCGGCCCCGCGGTGGCGGTCCGCGCCGTCGACGCCCCTGAGGTCGAGGCCGTCAAGGCCGACCCGCGCCTGGCTCAGGTGCTCCTGCGGGCGCTGCTGGACGGCGTGCGCGAGCCCGTCGGGGACGTCGAGGACGTCGTCCTGGAGCTGGCGGACCGGCGCTACCGGGTGCGGGCGCACCGGGTGGCGGCCGTGGTGCGCACCCTGGCGGAGAAGGTCGCCGCCCCGGCGGAGCGCCGCGAGGTCTACTACGCCGCGGCGCGCACCCGGCTGGCGAGGGCCGTCGCCGAGGACGCCCGCCGCCAGGGCGAGGCCGCCGGCTTCGCCCCCACCGACGGCGAGACCGCGCGGGCCGCGCGCAGCAAGCCGGTCAAGGCCGCGGTCGACGCCCTCTGGCCGGCGCGCCGCGCCGTCGACCTGCTCGCGGACCTCTACAGCGACCCGGCGCTGCTGGCCCGGGCCGCCGAGGGGCTCCTGGACGCCGACGAGCAGGCCGCCCTGCGCTGGGAGACGCGCCCCCGCTCGCTGGCCCGCGCCCCCTGGACGGCGGCCGACGTCGTCCTGCTCGACGAGGTCGAGGGGCTGCTGGAGCGCCCGGAGACCTTCGAGCACATCGTCGTCGACGAGGCCCAGGACCTCACCGCCATGCAGTGCCGCGCGATCGGGCGGCGGCTGGCCACCGGGTCGCTCACGGTCCTCGGCGACCTCGCGCAGGCCACCCACCACGCCTCCCTGGGGCGCTGGTCCGCGGTGATGAGCCACCTGGGCCGACCGCAGGCGACCGTGCGGCCCCTCACGGTCGGCTACCGCGTGCCGGGTGAGGTGCTCGACTTCGCCGCCCGGCTGCTGCCCTCGATCGCCCCCGACCTGCCCGGTCCGCGGGCGGCCCGGCGCGCCCCCGGCTCGCTGCGGCTGCGTGAGGCCGCCGACCTGGTGGAGGTGACCGCCGAACGCGCCGCCCAGGAGGGGTCGACGGCCGTCATCTGCACCGACGCCGCCGTCGAGGCCACCGCCGACGCGCTGCGGGCGGCGGGTCTCGACGTCGCCGTGCTCGGGGACAGCGGCACCGGAGACCAGCTCTCCGGTCACGTGGTGGTGGTCCCGGCCGGCCTCGCGAAGGGCCTCGAGCACGACCACGTCGTCGTGCTCGACCCCGCCGCCGTCGTCGCGGCCGAGCCCCGCGGCCTGCAGCGCCTCTACGTGGTGCTCACCCGAGCCGTCACGAGCCTCACGGTGGTCGGCGCCGAGGGCCTCCCCGCCCCCCTCACCCCACCGTGATCATGGGCGTTGTGCGCACACCCCACCGTGATCATGGGGTGGGCTGGCGGGTGGTGCGCAGCGCGCGGCGGCGCAGCGTGAACGGCAGCACGCCCCACAGCCCGGCGAAGACGACGACGGCGACACCACCGGCCACGAGGCCCGGGCCGCCGCCCAGGAGCACCGCCACCACCAGCAGGACGACGGCGACCAGCGCCCCCGCCAGGCACGCCAGCCCCGCCACGGCGCAGCGGTGCCCGACGGCCACCAGCTCCGCGCGAGCGCGGCGCCGGAACAGGGCCCGGTGCACGCTGACCGGCGCGGCGAACAGGGCCGTGGCCAGCACCGCCAGCCCCACCGCCACGAGGTAGACCACCACCTGCCAGGTGGGCGCCTGCTCGAAGCGGGACTGGAACGGCAGCGTCAGCAGGAAGCCGGTGAGCACCTGCACGCCGGTCTGGACCACGCGCAGCTCCTGGAGCAGCTCGACCCAGTGGCGGTCCAGCTGCGCCAGCGCGGTCTCACCGCGCTCGTCGCGCCACCCGGCGCTGGTCGTCGGCTGTCCGGGCTGCTCCACGCCGGCCATGGTCGCTGGTCCCCGTCGAGGCCGCCCGGGAGGATGCACCGGTGGATGATCCGCTGCTCGCCGTGGCCCCCGCGGAGGTGGGCCTGCTGCTGCAGCGCAGGTCGCACCCGCGGCTGGTGGGGGCGGCGCTGCTCGGCCTCGCCGGTCGCGGACTCCTGCGCGTGGAGTGCACCTCGCCGAACCGGTTCCAGGTGGAGCCGTCGTGGCACCTGGAGGTCGTCGACGACGGCGGCGGCAGTCCGAGCCTGCGGTCGCACGAGGAACAGCTGCTGGAGGTGGTGCAGCGCCTGGTGTCCAGGCGCACCGGCGCGCGTCGCGAGGTGCGGGACCTCGACGACGTCGACGAGCTGCGGGGCTCCGCCGGGTCCACGCGCGTCGAGCGGGCTCTGCGACGTGACGCGGCGGAGCGCGGCTGGCTCACCGCTCCCCCGCGCCGCAGGCCCACGGCGTCAGCGCGGGCACTGCGGCCGCTGGCCCTCGAGACCCGTGAGCGCCTGCTGGCCGGTGGCGCGCCGTGGACGTCGCCGCTGCTCGCCCTGGCTACGGCGCTGGACGCGCTGCCCCCCGAGCGCGCCGGCGCCCCGCGGTCGGGCACCCCGGCAGCGGACGAGGACGGGCCGGCCTGGTTCGTCCCCGGGCGCCGCCCGCAGGACCGGGGGTGGCCGGGAGCGCTGCAGCTGGCGCGAGCCGTGGCGGCGCCGCACGCCTCCGGAGGCCTCGACTGGGGCTCGGTGCCGGAACTGGTGGGGTCGCTGCTCGACCTGTGGCGCTGATCGCCCACGTGATCATGCAGAAGACCCGCACCTGAGCGCGTCAGGTGCGGGTCTTCTGCATGATCGGCGACCGCGCGACCAGGAGATCAGGTGACCGCGAGGTCGGAGGGCGGGTCCCGTCAGCTGGCGGCGGACAGGAACGCGGCGACCGCGTCGGGGTTGGACAGCGCGATGGACAGGTCGAGCAGGTCGTCCATGGTGAGGACGGGTCCGGCGTGGTCCTCCAGCGCTTCCAGGGGCAGGCTCGCCACGCGGACGCCGCGGGCGGACAGGCCGGTGACCACGCGCTCGGAGGCCTGCTTGGTGACCAGGCCGGAGCACTTGGGGCAGGTGAACTGGTAGAAGCTGCGCGCCGCGTCGGAGGCGCACACCACCAGGTCGAAGCTGTCGGCCGGCAGGGTCATGGCCCCGCAGACCGGGCACGAGCACGTGATCCGCGCCGGCTCGCCGGCACGGGGGGCGGGAGTGGTCGGGTCGGGCACGGTGGCCTCCTCGGGTCCTGCGGTCCGTGGTCAGACGCTAGGCCTCCGACCCCCCTCTTCGCGGGAGGCTCGCCGAACTCGTGGTGGCAGATCGGTCACAGCGCGCACCCACGCCTCCTCAGGTCGACAGATGCATAAGCGAGTGATACAAATGACGGGTGCCTGCAGCAACCGACGCCTCCGCCGAGTTCTCGGCGGCGCTCGAGGACCTGCTCAGCTGGGCCCGGCGCCTGGCACCCCCCGGTGACCTGAGCCTGGCCTCCACCACACTGCTCGCCCGCCTCGCGCGGGACGGCGGCTCGGGCGTCTCGGCCCTGGCCGCCGCCGAGGGCGTCAGCCAGCCGGCGATGAGCCAGATGGTCGCCCGCCTCGAGCGCGACGGCCTCGTCGCCCGCACGGCGCACCCGCAGGACGGGCGGGCCCTCGTCGTCGTCCTGACCGACGCGGGCCGCGAGCTGGTGGGCGCGCGCCGCGCAGCCCGCGCCGCGGCGCTGGCCGACCTGCTCGAGACCGCCCCCGACGGCGACGCCGAGGTGCTCCTGGCCGCAACGCCCGCCCTCACGCGCCTGGCGCGCGCGGCGACCGACCGGCGCGGCGCCCTCGCACTCGCCTGACCCACCCCAGAACACCCCCAGAACCCCCGGAAGGACTCGCTCCCGTGAGCTCCCACGCCCCCACGTCGATGCGCGACATGCTCAAGCAGCCGCGCGCCGTCTGGGCCGTCGCCTTCGCCTGCGTCATCTCGTTCATGGGCATCGGCCTGGTCGACCCGATCCTGCCGGTCATCAAGGACGAGCTCGGCGCCACGCCCGGGCAGGTCTCCCTGCTCTTCACCAGCTACCTCGTGGTCACCGCCGTCGCGATGCTCTTCGTCGGCGCGGTCTCCAGCCGCATCGGCGCCAAGAAGACCCTCATCGCCGGCCTCGCGGTGATCGTGGTGTTCGCCGGGCTCGCCGGCATGAGCGGCGGCGTCGACGGCATCGTCGGCTTCCGCGCCGGCTGGGGCCTGGGCAACGCCCTGTTCATCGCCACCTCGCTGGCCGTCATCGTGGCCAGCGCCACCGGCGGCTTCGCCGGCGCGATCATCCTCTACGAGGCCGCCCTCGGCCTCGGCATCGCCGTGGGTCCGCTGGTCGGCGGCCTGTTGGGTGGCATCTCCTGGCGCGGCCCGTTCTTCGGCGTCTCGGGTCTCATGCTCATCGCCCTCGTGGCGACGGCGCTGCTCGTGCCGTCCACGCCCAAGCCAGCGCACCCGACGCCGGTCTTCGCCTCCCTGAAGGCGCTGCGCCACCGCTCGCTGCTGACGATGGCGCTGGCCGCCCTCGCCTACAACTGGGGCTTCTTCACCCTCCTCGGCTACGCGCCGTACCCGATGGAGCTGGGCGTGCACCAGCTCGGCTGGGTCTTCTTCGGCTGGGGCCTGCTGGTCGCCGCCTTCAGCGTCTGGGTGGCCCCGCGCCTGCAGGCGCGCTTCGGCACCGCGCCCACCATGTACGCCGTCTTCGCCGGCCTGGCCGTGCTCATGGGCGTCATCGCCGCAGGGGTGGCGCACCCGGCCGTCGTCATCGTGGCCACCATCGCCACCGGCGCCTTCATCGGCATCAACAACACGCTCATGACGCAGGCCGTCATGCTCGTCTCGCCCGTCGAGCGCCCGGTCGCCTCCTCCGCCTACGGCTTCCTGCGCTTCATCGGCGGCGGCCTGGCCCCGTTCGTGGCCGGCAAGCTCGCCGCCGCCAGCGGCTTCGGCCTGCCGTTCTGGGTGGGCGCCGCCTCCTTCCTCGTGGCCATCGCGATCCTCGCGACCGGGCACCGGATGCTCGCCCGCGCCGAGGCGGCGGCCCCCGCCGCCCACGGCGACACCCCCGAGGAGGAGCTGGCCGTGCCCGAGCCCGCCGGCGAGGGCCTCGACCTCGAGCGCCTGGCTGACGAGGCCCCCGCCGCCCGTCGCTGATCACCGCCTGAGGGCCAGCACGTCCGCCGCGAGCTCCTCGGGGACGACGAGCTCCCCGATCCCGCACCGCCGCACGAGGCCCGCGATCTGCTCGCGGGCCTCGTGCGCGTCCGCGGGCAGCGCACCGGCGGCCCCAGCGGCCCGCAGCCCGGCACCGGTGGCGCCGGACCGCGCGACGAAGGCGCTGGTCCGGTCCCCCACGGCGACCAGCTGCCACGCCAGCCGCGGTGACCGCTGGCCGCCGCTGGGGCCACCCGCACCGGTGGCGGTTGCGGCGAGCGCCGTGACGTCGTCGCCGGTCGCGTGCGGCGGTGTGGCCAGGGCGACGACGTCGGCCACCCGGCCCGCCACCGCGAGCGCCTTCGGCCCGGCCGCGGCGACGACGACGGGCGCGTCCGGCACGCCCTCGCGCACCGCGGAGACGACGGCCTCCAGCTGGGCGAGCCGCTCGGAGGCCCGCGCGGGCCACGGCACGCCCAGCGCGGCGGCGTCGGCGGCCGCGTCCGGGCGACCGGTGCCGATCCCCAGCTCCGCGCGTCCGTCGGACAGGTGCTGCAGCGCCGCGACCTCGCGGACCACCACCTGCGGGCTGCGCAGCGGTGCCGCGAGCACCCACGGGCGCAGCCGGATGCGCGTGGTGACGGCCGCGGCCGCTGCGAGCGCCGGCACCACCGACGGCAGCCCGGCGGCGTCGGGCACGAGGAGGGTGTCGACGCCGGCGGCGTCCCAGGCCACGACCTGCTCGAGCCAGGACCGGGCAGGGCGGCGCGGGTGCGGCGCGGAGACCACCGAGACCGGCAGCCCGAACAGCCCCGTCATCGCCGGGTGCTCCTCAGCACGGCGAGGCGGGCGCGGTAGCCCTCCTCGTCGACCTCGCCGCGGGCGAACGCCTCGCGCAGCACGTGCTCGGCGCTGCGGGAGCGGTGGCGCCGGACGGTGACGACGACGGCGCCGATGACGAGCACCCAGAAGAGCAGCGGCACGAGCAGCCAGGGGCCGGGGCCGCCGCCGTGCCAGGGGCCGTAGCCCCAGCGCGGGTCGGTCGCGGTGCTCGTGAGGGTGCTGGCGACGGTGGTGGAGATCGGGCTGGTCAGGAGTGCGTCCATGCCGTCCACGGTGCTCCGCCGACCCCGTCCGCCGCGTCGGCCTGGGTGCGTCACTGCGGCTGCGCCTGGCGGCGTACGGCTCAGCCCTGCCAGCCGGGGCGCACCAGCCCGGTCTCGTAGGCCAGCACCACCAGCTGCGTCCGGTCGCGGGCCCCGAGCTTGGCCAGCACCCGGCCCACGTGGGTGCGGGCGGTGGCGGGGCTCAGCACGAGCCGCGCGGCGACCTCCTCGTTCGACAGCCCCTCGGCCACCAGCGCCATGACCTCCCGCTCCCGGGCGGTGAGCACGTCCAGCGCTGCGGCGCGCGGGCCGGCGCCGGTGGGCGGCGCGGCGGAGCGGGCGGCGAACTCCGCCACCAGCCGCCGCGTCGCGCCGGGGCTCAGCAGCGCCTCCCCCGCCGCGGCCACCCGCACGGCCCGCACCAGCTCCGCCGGCTCGGTGTGCTTGACCAGGAAGCCCGTGGCGCCCGCGCGCAGCGCGTCGAAGACGTACTCGTCCAGCTCGAAGGTCGTCAGGACGACGACGCGGACGCCGCCCAGCGCCGGGTCCGCGGTGATGCGCCGCGTCGCCTCGATGCCGTCCAGGCGCGGCATGCGGACGTCCATGAGCACGACGTCGGGCCGCAGCTCGCGGGCCAGGGCGAGCGCCTGCTCGCCGTCGTCGGCCTGGCCCACCACCACGATGCCGTCCTGCGCGTCGAGCAGGGCGGCGAAGCCGGCGCGGACCAGCTGCTGGTCGTCGGCGACGAGCACACGGACCGTCTCGCTCACAGCGGCAGCACCCCCTCCACGCGCCACCCTCCCCCGGGGCGCGGGCCGGCGTCGAGGCTGCCACCCAGCGCGCGGGCGCGCTCGCGCATCCCGGGCAGGCCGCTGCCCCGGTGCGCGCGGGCGCGGCAGCGCCCGGTCCGTCGTCGTCGACGACGACGACGAGCCGGTCGTGCGTGCGGCGCAGCAGCACGCGCGCCGCCGACCCGCCGGCGTGGCGGGCCACGTTGGTCAGCGCCTCCTGCACGATCCTCGCGGCGGCCAGGTCGACGGCCACCGGCAGGCCCGCGAGCTCCCCCTCGGCCGTGGCGCTGACCTGCAGGCCCGCGGCGCGCGGGCGGGCGAGGAGGCTGTCGAGGTCGGCGACCGACGGCGCGGGGGCCCGAGGCGGGCGCTCGTCGTCGGGGGCGTCGCCGCGCAGGGAGGCCAACACGCCGTGCACCTCTACCAGGGCGTCGCGGCTGGCGGCGCGGATCGCGGTGAGCGCCTCGCGGGCCACCTCGGGGCGGCCGTCCATGAGCTCCAGGGCCACCCCGGACTGCACGGTGATCATGGAGAGGCTGTGGCCGATGACGTCGTGCAGCTCCCGGGCGACGGCGAGGCGCTCGTCGCTGGCGCGGCGGCGCCGCTCCTGCTCGCGGGCCAGCGCCTCCTGCTCGGCCTGCCGGCGGCGGTCGGCGGCGGCTGCGCGACGGGCCCGCACCCCCTCGCCGACGGCGACGACGAGCAGCCAGGCCAGCGACCCGGCCACCGACGACCACGCCGCGGGTGCGAAGTACCAGCTCAGCAGCCAGGTGGCGGCGAGGAGGCCGTAGGCCGTGCCTCGCTGGCCCAGCCCCTCGCGCCCGAGCGGCGAGCCCGCGACGGCGCTCACGGTCGCCACCGCCACCGACAGCCAGACCGGCCCGGTGACCCCGGTCAGCGCGGCCCACACCAGCAGCGCCAGACCGGCGACCAGCTGCGCGACGTGGGGCCACCGGCGGCGCAGGAGCAGCGATGCCGGTCCGGCGAGCAGCAGCGGCAGGTGGGCCGGGAAGGGGCTGAGGTCCAGCTGGAGCGCGAAGGACATCGCGCGCGTGCCGGCCACCTGCACCACCGCCGTCGCGAGCGCCGGCGCCGCGAGCCGCAGGCGGGCGCGGCGCTGCGCGGCGCGGTCGGCCGCCCGGTCGGGCGGCGGCGCAGGGGTCACCGCTCGACGCTAGCCAGCGCGGGCGGTCGCCGTCGTCGTCCTGGGAGCGCAGCCGCCCGTACGCCGCGCTGCGTACCCATCCCCCTCGTGGCGTCTCAGCACTGGCGGCGCGGCGGCCACGACCCGGCGACCGTCCGTGACTAGCGTGTGACGCCGGGTGGCCTGTGGTCACCCGGCGGAGCGATCGGGGAGGCGAGACGGGTGCTGGGTCACTCGCACGCGATGTCAGGGCTGGCCGCCGGTGCGGCGATGCTGCCGTTCGCCGGGCAGGTCGGGGTCAGCGGACCCGTCGAGCAGGTCGCCTGGGTGGCGGCCTGGGGCGGCTTCGCGATGCTGCCCGACCTCGACCAGGGCGGCATCCACTGGCGCGGGGTCATGCCCAGCTCCACCGGCTCCACGGTGGCCCGCATGTGGGGGCCGATCACCACCACCCTCGCGAAGGTGGTCGGCAAGATCGCGGGGGGCCACCGCCAGGGCACCCACGACATCCTGCTCGCACCCGCGATCTTCGGGCTGCTCACGGTGCTGGCCGCGCAGAACCCCTGGGCGTCGATGGCGGTGATCGCGCTCGGCATCGGGCTGGCGCTGCAGGCGCTGCACGTGGTCATCCCCGGCAAGGTCGAGCAGACGGTCATCGGCAACCTCGTCATCTCCGCGGCGGGCGCCTACTGGGTCACCCACACCGCCGACCACGCGCTGCCGTGGCTGCCGTACGCGGTGGCCGGCGGCGTGGTCGTCCACATCCTCGGCGACTGGCTCACCGTGGGCGGCGTGCCCGTGCCCCTGACCTGGGTGGGCGGGCACTCCGCGCGCCTGAGCGCCAGCCTGTTCAAGACCGGCGCCAAGCCGGAGCACGTGCTGGCCACGATGTTCGGCATCGCCGCGATCGTGCTGGTCATCGTGTTCTCGCCGCTGCAGGGCTACGTCGCGCCCGTGATCCAGCCCGTGCTCACCAGCGCGCAGACCTCCCCGTAGGACGACGACGACGAGGGCCCCGCCCCGGTCGCACCGACCGGAGCGGGGCCCTCGTTCGTGGGCGGGCGGGCGGTCAGTAGCGCTCGGGGCGCACGCGCACCTTGCGGCCGCGGATGAGCCCGCTCTGCAGCCCGGTCACCACGTCGTCGACGGCCCCGGAGGGCACCTCGACGAGGCTGTAGCGCTCGTGCACCTCGATGGCGCCGACCTCGCCGCCGTCCAGCCGGGTCTCGCCGGTGACGGCGCCGACCAGGTCCTGCGGGCGCACCCCGGCCTGGCGGCCCAGGCCCACCCACACGCGGGAGACCTCCCCGCCGATGCGCGGCTTGCGCGGACCGCCCGCGCCGCCCGCCGGCCGGCCGGAGGGCGCGCGCCGCCCCTCGCCGCGGGCTCCGCCCACCGGGCGGGCCCCCCGCTCGGCGCCGGCGCGCGGGCCGGAGCGCAGCGGGCGGCCGGAGGAGGCGTCGGGGACGTCGGGCTCGTCGGCCCGCTCGCCGCGGGCCTGCGCCAGCAGCACCAGGGCGGCGGCCAGCACCTCGCCGGGGTCGCGCTCGGCGGTGAGCTTGGCGGCCAGCTCGCGGGCGGCGCCGTCGACGTCGGCGGCCTCCAGCGCCGCGGCCGTCCGCTCGGCGCGCCGCCCCCGCAGCACCTCCGCCGTCGGCACCGGCAGCACGGCGATGGACCCGCGCGAGGCGCGCTCCAGCCCGGAGATGTACCGCGCCTCGCGGGGCTCGGCGATGGTGATGGCCACCCCGGAGCGGCCGCCGCGGCCCACGCGGCCGATGCGGTGCACGTACGCCTCGGAGGAGGCCGGCACGTCGTAGTTGATGACGTGGGTGAGCTGCTCGACGTCCAGGCCGCGGGCCGCGACGTCGGTGGCCACCAGCAGCTGCGCCACGCCGGCGCGCAGCCGGCCCATGACGCGGTCGCGCTGGTCCTGGCTCATGCCGCCGTGCAGGGCCTCGGCGCGCATGCCGCGGCCGTTGAGGGACTCGGTGAGCTCGTCGACCTCGCCGCGGCTGCGGCAGAAGATGATCGCGGCGGTGGGCGCCTCCACGTCGAGCACGCGGCGCAGCGCCGGCAGCTTCCACGCGCGCTGCACCACGTGAGCGCGCTGCTCCACCAGGGGCGCGCCGCCCTCGGGCACCTCGCGCTGCAGCACCACGCGCACCGGGTCGGTCTGGTGGGTGCGGGCGATCCGCTCGATGCGCCCGGCCATCGTGGCGCTGAAGAGCACCGTCTGCCGCTCGCGCGGAGCACGCTCGAGGATGCCCTCGATGTCCTCCTGGAAGCCGGCGTCGAGCATCTCGTCGGCCTCGTCGAGCACCACGGTCTGCACGCCGGACAGGTCCAGGCTGCCGCGGGAGAGGTGGTCGAGCACGCGGCCGGGGGTGCCCACCACCACGTCCACGCCGCGCTGCAGCTCGCGCAGCTGCCCGCCGATGGGGGCGCCGCCGTACACGGCGAGCACCCGCACGCCCAGCCCGGTGCCGTAGGACTCGGTGGCCGAGGCGACCTGCAGCGCCAGCTCGCGCGTGGGGGCCAGCACCAGCGCCGACGGCCCCTTCCCGGCGGGGGCGCCGGAGCGGCTGGCGTCGGCGAGGCGCTGCAGCAGCGGCAGGGCGAACGCCGCCGTCTTGCCGGTGCCCGTGGCGGCCTGGCCCAGCAGGTCCCGGCCGGCCAGCAGGTGCGGCACGGCCTCGGCCTGCACCGGGGTCGGCTCCTCGTAGCCGAGGTCGTTCAGCGCCGCCAGCAGCTCCGGACCGAGCCCGAGGTCGGCGAACCTCGTCGAGGTGGAGGAGGACGACGACGACGACGAGGACGACGGCTCAGAGGGGGCGGACTGGTCAGGCGCGGAGCTCACGTGCCCCATGGTCTCGCAGATCAGCGCCCCCGCGTGACGCCCGGTCCCCGGGGACGCAGGGGGCGTGCTCGAGGGGTGGTGGGGTGGTGGTCAGACACCTCGGAGGATGCGCCCCTTCAGCGTGAGCAGACGACTACCCGCAAGGGGCCGATCCTCCGAGGCACCGACAGGACCGCCACGGACCGCCCCTGACCGCCGCAGAGCTCCGGCGTCCAGCCTGCTGAGGAGGTCCTCATCAACTCTCACGGCGTGGGCAGCGTCCCGCGCTCCATGGCCCGCTCCACCACGGCGAGCATCTCCGCGGCGGTCAGGGGGCCTCCGGCGTCGGCGTCGTCGGGCTCGTCGGCGCCGGGGTGGACGAGCGCGCCCACCACCGCGCGCAGCGGGTACAGCCCGTCGGCGGTGGCCGCCGGCTCGCGCAGGGCGTCGCGCACCGAGGCGACCACCCGGGTCACCGCGTCCTCCCCCGAGGGCAGCGGCAGGTCGGGCAGCAGCGCCACGAAGCGCCCCGCCCCGCAGTGCGCCAGGACGTCGCTGCGGCGCAGGTGGCCGCGCACCCGCGAGGCCACCACGCCCAGCACGGCGCCGCCGAGGTCGCCCTCGCCGACCGTGCAGAACAGCAGGGCGGTGGTGGTGCCGGGGCGCTGGTGCTCCAGCGCCCGCTCGAGGGATCCCAGCAGCTCGGCGCGGTGCGGCAGGGACGCGGTCGGCTCCGGCCGCTCCACCGCGGGCCCGGCGGCCGTCGTCGTCGTGGGCTCCTCACCCGAGGGCGGGACTGACGGTGCTGACGGCGCGGACGGTGAGGGGAAGGACGGGGCCGCGGCCTCGCCGAGGGGTGCGGCGGGCAGGCCGGCGGCGGCGGCGCGCAGCAGCGCCGCGACGTCCCCGCGGACCACGGAGGCGTGCGGTGCCACGCGGGCCACGTCCACGGCCAGCGGGGCGGCCAGGAGCCGCAGCGCGGCGTGGGCGCGGGCGTCCGGGGTGTGCAGCTCCAGGCGCGGGGCGTGGTCGACGAGCTCAGGGGTGCAGGCGCAGTGGCGGGCGCCGTCGTGGTGGCAGGTCACTCCCGCCCATCGGCAGCACCGCGCGGGTCCTCCAGCGCCGGACATGCAGCCGGGCCGCGGTTCACCTCACCGGGTGCCTGCCGCCTCAGCGGGTGCTGGCGCGCTCCTGCGCCGCGAGCGCGGCGGCGCGCTCCGCGCGGCGCTGGGCGCGGTGCTTGCGCACCCGTCGCACCGCGAGCAGCGCGACCGCCAGGACGACGGCCCCGATGACCACCTTGTCGAGCACGTCGGCGTAGCCGGAGACGCGGTCCCACTGGGAGCCGAGGGCGTACCCGCCGCCGATGAGCAGCGCGTTCCACAGCGCCGTCCCGGCGGTGGTGAACAGCAGGAACTGCCCCAGGGGCATCCCCGCGGCACCGGCGGGCAGGGAGATGAGGCTGCGCACGCCCGGGATGAGCCTGCCGAAGAACACCGCCGAGCGGCCGTGCCGGCGGAACCAGCGGTTGGCGGCGTCGGCGTCGTCGGCGTCGACCAGGGGCATCCTGGCCAGCAGGGCGATGGCGCGGCGCTGGCCGATCCGCCGCGCCAGCTCGTACAGCAGCAGGGCCCCGAGCACGCCGCCCGCGGTCGCGGCGAGGAAGACGGCCACGAGGTCCATCCGCCCGTCGTAGGCGAGGAAGCCGCCCAGCGGGAGCACCACCTCGCTGGGGATGGGCGGGAACACCGTCTCCAGCAGGGTCAGCAGGAAGACGCCGGGCCAGCCGAGGGCGTCCATGACGTCGGCCACCCACCCCGACAGTCCCGTCAGTCCGCTGGCAGCGGCGGTGCTGTCGGCCGAGGCGCTGGCGAGCACGGGGATCACCGTCCCCACGGTAGGTGAGGACGCCCCCACCGACCCGCTGGAGTGCGCCCCGGGCCCCCGCTTGGCACAGTGGCGACGTGACCAGCGACCCGGACCAGCGCGCCGCCGAGGACCCCCTCGGCGTGGCCACCCAGCTCGACGCCGCCGAGGAGGACCCCGCGGCGGACGCCACCGCGGGGCTGCCCGGCCACGGCGCCGACGAGGTGGTGGACGCCTCCGCCGACGGCCGCCACGGTCCGGTGCAGGACGCCCGCGTCGGCTCGCCCGCGCAGGACCACCCGCGCTGACCACAGCTTCCCGCCCGCACCCCCCGAAGAAGCCCGGAGGAGACCCACCCGTGGACCTCGACCGCCCCCTCGCCCCGGAGCCCTACGGCCAGCTGCCGCAGGTGCCGTCCTTCACGCTCACCAGCACCGACGTCGCCGAGGGCGAGCCCATGGCCGACCGCCACTCCGCCGAGGGCGGCAGCACCTCGCCGCAGCTGGCGTGGAGCGGCTTCCCCGAGGGGACGAAGTCGTTCCTGGTGAGCTGCTTCGACCCGGACGCCCCGACCCCGGCCGGCTTCTGGCACTGGACCGTGTTCGACGTGCCCGCCTCCACCACGGAGCTGCCCACGGGCGCCGGCGACGAGGGCAGCACGGCGCTGGCCGGCGGCACCACCGTCCGCAACGACATGGGTGGCGCCTCGTTCACCGGTGCCGCCCCGCCGCCCGGTGACCGCCCGCACCGGTACGTCTTCGCGGTGCACGCGCTGGACACGGACGACCTGGGCCTGGATGCCTCGGCCTCCCCCACGGTGGTGCACTTCACGGCGCTGTTCCACACCATCGCGCGCGCCACGCTCTCGCCGACCTACCAGGTGCAGGGCTGAGCGCCCTCGACGGCGGACGGCCGGTGACGGGGCCGGGCGGGCTCGCGTGGGAGCCCGCCCCGCCCCGCGCCGACCTGCTCGCCCCGCCCGTGGCGGCGGCGCTGGAGGCGTGGGGAGCGGCGGCGCAGCAGGTGCTGGTCGCCGAGATCGACCCGGACCTCGCCGACACCGCCGCCCTCGTCGAGGCCACTGGCGCGCCCGCGTCGGTCATGGCCAACTGCGTGGTGGTCAACGGCCGCCGCGGTGACGTCGAGCGGATCGCCGGGTGCGTGGTCCTCGCCACCACCCGCGCCGACGTCAACGGCCTCGTGCGCAAGCGCCTCGACGCGCGCAAGGCGTCCTTCCTCGACCACGACCGCGCGGTCTCCGGCTCCGGCATGGAGTTCGGCGGCATCACGCCGGTCGGGCTGCCGCCCGAGTGGCAGGTGCTGGTCGACGCCGCGGTGCTGGAGGTGGACGTCGTCGTCATCGGCTCCGGTGTCCGGCGCTCCAAGCTCGCGCTGCCCGGCGCCCTCCTGGGGCAGCTCCCCGGCGCCGAGGTGGTCGAGGGCCTCGGGGTGCCGCTGCCGCCCTCGTGACGGCGCTGTGAGGCGAGAGCTCGCGGTCACCGGTACCGCTCCCCCGCCGCTGGCGTGGGAGCGGTACGCGGACCCGTCACTGTGGGCGACGTGGTCCCCGCAGATCGCGTCCGTGACCGCGAGCACCGCCCGCCTCGAGACGGGGACGACGGGCGTCGTGCGCGGCCACGGCGGACTGCGGCTCGACTTCACCGCCGAGGACGTCGACGACGACGCCCGCCGCTGGACGTGGCGCGTAGAGCCGACGCACGCGCTGGGCGTGCCGCTGCCGGCCGTCCTGCGGTGCTGCGGCCGGCTCCGCCTCGAGCACGGCGTCGTCCCGAGCGCCCTCGCGGACGGCGGCTCCACCACCACGCTGTCGCTGGAGGGCTGGGCGCCCGTGGTGCTGGCCTACGCCCCGCTGGCCGCCCTCGCCCTGCGCCGCCTCGTCGCCCTCCCCTGATCCGCGCCCCCTGCGCCGCGGGCGAGGTGCGGTCGCGCCGGAGTGGGGAACCCCGGCACCGGCGGGGAGCCTCGGCCCCGCTTCCAGCGCCGGAACCGGGGTCCAGCCTGCCCACCGGGCCTGAGCCTGCCCAGCAGGTCGACCCCGCGCGGAGTAGCGCGGCCTGCGGCGGTCCGTCAGCGGGCCTGAAGGTCCACCCGAGCCGCAGCTGCCCGGCCAGACCGTGGACGCTGTGCTCCGGTACGAGCTCGCACAGCGGAGCACAGCGACCACGGTCGGAGGGGGTCCCGGTGGACGTCGTCGTCGAGATCGGTGGCTGGGAGCACAGCTGCTGCGGGAGCGCGGTCGAGCGCGGCCAGCTCGTCGACCTCGGATGCCTGCGGGTCGACGGCCGAGACGGCTCGCCCGCGCTGTCCGAGACCCACCACGACCTCGAGGCTGAGGTGAGGGTGCGAGGGCGGGTCGTGGAGGTCGCCGTCGTGAGGGACGACGGGAGCTCACAGCCCATCGACCGGATCCCGAGCGGTCGCGAACTGAGACAGCTGGACGACGACCCGGTGCTCCTCGAGGCGGCGTGGACCGGCGAGCTGCTGCCCGGCGGGACCGAGTTCCTCGTGGTGGTGCGGACGGCCTGAAGCGCGCCGGACCACTACTAGGCAAGACCTATTACCAGCAGCTACTGTGCGAGGCATGGCACCAGAGCTCGACCGCAGGACCCAGCTGCTGCGCGGCGCTCTGGACACCTGCCTGCTCGCTCTGCTGGCCCGCAACCCCACCCACGCCTACGACCTCGTCGTCCAGCTGGAGAGGCACGGGCTGCCTGACATCAGCTACGGCACCGTCTACCCGCTCATGACCCGCCTGCGCAGCCAGGGGCTGGTGCGCGACGAGACGCGTCCTAGCGACAGCGGGCCCCCGCGCAAGGTCTTCCACCTCACCGATGACGGCCATCGCACCCTGCGCGCCTGGAGCGAGCAGTGGACGCAGACCACCACCACCATCACCGCGCTCCTGCGCACCGCAGGTGCCGTGCCCGCTCTCGAGCCCGAGGAGCCTGCTCGTGTCCACGCCTGAGCGCCCCAGCCGCCGCCACGCCGGCACCGATGCCGACCCCTGCAGCGACGCCGACACCGTCGCGCACACAGCCGATCGACGCCTGCGCCGGATGGGGGTCGGCCGCGCAGACCGCTCCGCCATCGTCGAGACCCTGCACACCGACCTCCGCGCGGCCCAGGCGGACGGCCGCCGTCCCGCTGACCTGCTGGGCCCCGACCTCGACGACTTCCTGCGCAGGACCCTTGCCGAGGGCGGCCACACGCCCGACCGTCCCGGTGCGGCCCGGCTGGCCCTGGTCGGGACCGCGGTCGCCGTGCCCGCCGTCGTCGTCGCCAGCAGCGTCGTGTGGTCCGGGCTGGTGCCGCTGTTCACCGCGACGGTCAGCCCCCTGCTCCACCTGCCGCACACCGGGGTCGCCGGTGGATGGGTCGGTGTGGGCCTGGTGTCCTTCGTGGCCGCGCTGGCCGCGCTCTGGCTGCTGGTCCGCGGCCGCACCGGTGCCCGGCCCACGGTCGCAGCGGGGGCCGTCACGCTCCTCGTCGCTGCCGCCGCAGGCATCGGCTGCAACCTCGTGGTCCTCCAGCAGGGCTGGCGGATCACCCCTGCCAGCATCTCCCTGCAGGTCGCCAGTGCCCTCGTCCCCCTCGCCCTGGCTCTGCTCGCCGCCCGCTGGTGGGGTCTGCGCCGCGCCGCGGGGGCAGGCTCCGACGCGTGAGCCGCATCGCCGCTGCGCGGCCAGACCGTGACCGCTGAGCAGGACGACGAGGCCGCGACCGTCGTCAGCCACCTCCACGCGCTGACGGGGCTCCGCGCCAGCAACTGGCGGGACCTCGGCGGGGGGTTCACCACCAACCTCGCGCTGCAGGTGCCCGGGCAGACGCTCGTGGCACGGGTCCACCCCGCCACGACCTGCCGGGAGCGCGTGCGAGCGCTGCAGGCCGCTCGGCAGGCCGCTGCCGCCGCAGGCGTGCCTGCGGTGGAACCCCTCGCGCTGCTGGCCCTGCCCGACGGCCGTCAGGTGGAGCTGGAGCCGTTCGTCGAGGCCCCCGACCCGATGAGGACACCTCGCCGCCTGGTCGCAGGAGCACCGGTGCTCGCCCGCCTGCACGACGCGCTGCGCACCGCCGACCTGCCGCCCGCGGCCCACGTCGTCGCCTTCTCCAACCACGTCCCGGCACCGGAGGCGGTCTCGGTGACCGCGGCGGCGGTGGAGCGCCTGCGCGCGGAACCAGCAGCCGCGCCCGAGGACTTCGCGGAGGAGCTGCTCGAGCACGTCGGGCAGGTCGCCGAGGGGGAAGCAGCGCTCCTCGCCGAGCAGGTGGAGCACCTCACCTACGGCGACTTCTGGGACGGGAACGTCCTCCTCTCCCGCGGTGAGGTGGCCGCCGTCCTGGACTTCGGGTTCCTGGCCGACCGGGCGCGCGTGGACGACGTGGCCCTCCCGTTCTGGTTCTGGCTGCTGGAGCCGGGCCACGGCCTCCCGTCGTCGGACGACGTCGACCTGCTGGTCCGGATCGCCGACGCCTACGACGCCGGCGCCCAGCAGCCGCTGAGCGATGCTGAGCGCGCCTCGCTGCCGCTCGCGCTGGCGCGGCAGCCGGCGTGGGCGGGCCGCCAGTGGCTCGCCGACCCGAGGCCGGGCGCCGTGTCGGCGCACGCCCGCAAGGCCGCCGCAGAGCTGCCCGTCGCCCAGCACGTGCTGGCCCACCTGGGGACCTGGCAGAACGCGCTCACCAGGGCCCGGCGCGGGCCATGATCAGGTGGTGACCCGCCGCAGGAGCAGTTCGCGACCCCTCGCAGCTCGGCTGGTCCGGGTGGTGCTGCAGCACCCCCTGGTCGCTCGTCGCCTGCGCCGCGTCGCGGTCGAGCTGCCCCCTTCGGACGTGGTCGACACCCCGGCTGCGTGGACCCTCCTGTCCGCCAGGCGCATCACGGCAGCGGGCGGTGCGCAGCTCGTCGTCGTCCACCTGGCCTCGCGGGTGGGGATCCAGTGGGGTCTGTGGCGGCTGGACACCGGTGAGCTGCTGACCGGACTCCACGCCACCGGTCAGCTCACCGAGGCGCGGCTGCTGGAGCTGGGGGTCGAGCAGCTCACAGACGCCCCCGTCGCGCAGACCGAGCTCGAGGAGCTTCGGTCCGTGCTGCGGCTCGAGGAGGCCCGCTGGTCGCCCCGCGGCCCCGAGAGCTGGGCCTTCTCGGCGCGCGGCCGCTTCTGGGGGGCCTGACGCAAACCCGTGGACGGGACCGCGCCGGCCGGACAGGATGACCGGCCGTGATCACCGACAGCCCCGTCGACCAGGACGAGGACGACGACGAGGGCTCCGACCTGTACTGCGAGGGCTACGACCTCGCCGAGGCCGGTGAGCACGAGCGCGCCGTCGAGGTCTTCACCCGCTCCGCCGAGCTCGGGTACGCGGACGCGCTGCACGCGCTCGGCAACTCCCTGCAGGAGCTCGGACGCACTGAGGACGCCGTCCGCGCCTTCGCCGCCGCCGAGGCGGCCGGGGTCACCGAGTCGGTCCTCAACCTCGGTCACGCCCTCCGGCAGCTGCACGACGCCGACGCCGCAGCCGCGGCGTACCAGCGCGCCCGCGAGGCTGGCGACCCGCGAGCGAGCATGTGCCTGGCGGACGTCTGGCGCCGCCAGGGAGACGCCGCCGGTGCGCGAGCCCTGCTCGAAGGTTCGGCAGCGGCTGGAAACGCCTGGTCTGCTGGTGAGCTGGCGCTGTGGATGCTCGACGACGTCGACCACGACCTCACCGCGGTGGAGCCCGGAGGTGAGGTGGAGACCCTCCTGCGGCAGGCCGCGGACGTCGACGGTGACGCCCGCGCGGACCTGGCGTGGGTGCTGCGACACCGCGGTGCGCTCGACGAGGCGGAGTCGCTGCTGCGCTCCGGCCACGCCGGCGGCCACAGCGACTGCTCGATCAAGCTGGCCCTGCTCCTCGACGAGGACCGCGGCGAGGTCGCCGAGGCCGAGCAGGTGCTGCGGGCGGCAGCTGACGCCGGTGAGCTGTTCGCCTGGAACAACCTCGCTCGCCTGCTGCGCGACCAGGGCCGGCTGCTGGAGGCGGAAGCGGCGTTCCGGCGCGGTGCTCGTGGCGGTGACGCGCTGGCCGCGAGGAACCTGCGAGCGCTCCGGCGGGACCACCGCCGGCAGCTCGGCCGCGCCCACCGCCGCAAACGCCGGCAGGCCGTGGGCAGCGGGGAACGGGTGGCCGGCCCCTCAGCTGCGCACACCGCCGCTGGACCGGCTCGACCCGTCGCGGTCCCCGACCGAGGATGACCGGCGTGATCGTCCCGGTGCACGTCGAGGACTGGCAGCTGGAGTGCTGTGGGGAGCACGTCCAGATCGGCTCGAGCGTGGCGTGGCACCTCGAGGACGCCGACGAGGTGCACGTCGTCACCACCGTCCGGCAGCTCGTGCCGGCGTGGTCCGTCGTCCTCCCGGTCCTGGAGGTCGTGAAGCAGCTCCCCGACGGGTCAGAGACCGTCGTGGCTGGTGGGTCAGGACCCTTCGTGGAGGGGTGGCGCGGCGGGTCCGTGTTGCGGGTGGGCACCGGCCTCGCCAGACTCACCGCGCCCGCCGATCACCGTGGAGGCCGGGTCCCCCGCTCACCGAGGAGCCCGCGTGCCGTTCGTCCTCACCGCGCAGACCTCGACGCACGCTGACCACACGCAGCTGGTGGTCGCCGCGGTCCTCGGGATCGCAGCGATCGTCACGCTCATCACCTGGCTGAAGCTCCACCCCTTCCTCGCCCTGGTGCTGGGGACGGCGGTGCTCGCGCTGGTGGCCGGCGTCCCCCTGGCCGAGACTTTCGACAGCTTCACCGACGGGCTGGGCAGCACCATCGGCAGCGTCGGCGTGCTCATCGCCCTCGGGTCGATCATCGGCAAGCTGCTGGTGGACAGCGGCGGCGCTGACGCGATCGTCGACGCGGTCCTGGCCCGGACGTCCGAGAAGCGCTTGCCGTGGGCGATGGCGCTCATCGCCTTCCTCGTGGGCATCCCGCTGTTCTTCGAGGTCGGCGTGGTGCTGCTCGTCCCGGTGGTGCTGCTCGTCGCGCACCGCACCCGGCGGCCGGTGCTGCTGCTGGGCATCCCCGCGCTGGCGGGCCTGTCGGTGCTGCACGGGTTCGTCCCACCCCACCCGGGTCCGCTGATCGCCGTCGAGGCGCTCCACGCCGACGTCGGCCTGACCCTGGGCCTGGGGCTGCTCGTCGCCGTCCCCACCGTCCTCGTGTCCGGCCCTCTGCTGGCACGGCCCCTGGCCCGCTGGGTGCCGCTGGCGGCTCCCGAGCCGGCATCCGGCGCCAGCACGGCCGCGGAGCCGGCGAGCGACGCCCCCGCACGCCGGCCGACCGTGGCCGTGGCGGTCGGGATCGTGCTGCTGCCGGTGGTGCTGATGCTGCTGAGGGCGGTGGTCGAGCTGGTGCCCAGCACTTCGGGCACGCCCCTGCGCAGCGCGACGGACCTCGTGGGGACCCCGCTGGTCGCCCTCCTCATCAGCGCCCTGGTGGGCCTGCTGGTGCTCGGTCGCGGGAGCGGGCGCAGCCGGGCAGGCCTGTCGAGCCTCGTCGACGCCTCCTTCGTCTCGGTGGCGAGCATCCTGCTCATCGTCGGTGCCGGCGGAGGCTTCAAGCAGACCCTGGTCGACACCGGCGTCGGACAGGTCGTCGGTGACGCGATGGCCGGTGCCCCGCTGTCCCCCCTGGTCGCGGCGTGGCTGATCGCCGTGGTCATCCGCGTGGCCACCGGTTCCGCGACCGTGGCCACGGTGACCGCCTCCGGGCTCGCCGTGCCCCTGGTCAGCGGGCTCGGCGGACCGGAGGTGGCGCTGGTGGTGCTCGCCATCGGCGCGGGGTCGCTGTTCCTCAGCCACGTCAACGACGCGGGCTTCTGGCTGGTCAAGGAGTACTTCGGCATGACCGTCGGCCAGACCTTCAAGACCTGGTCGCTCATGGAGTGCGTCGTCTCCGTGGTGGGGCTGCTCTGCGTGCTCCTGCTCTCGCTGGTGGTCTGAGAGGAGCCGGGGCGGGACTGCCCTTCCAGCACAGGCACGACGGGGCGTCGGCCCTGGCCACGGCGTCGGCCACCACGCGGTGCTCCTCTGCCGCCACCCCCGTGGGCGCGGTGCTGTTCCTCGCCGGTGGGGCGCGTCCTCAGGCCCCGGGCATCCCCGCGTCCTGACCGACGGGTCGACCGGCGGGCCCCGTGCCCGCGGTCCACCCGGGACGCGGGCCGTGGGTGAGCCGACGCAGCAGCACCTCGGCCGGACCCGCCCGCCCGGCGCGCTCGAGGCCCACGGCCACCGCCGCGGTGAGCAGGTAGGTGACGACGGCGACGGCGGACACCACCGCGGTGCCCGTCCCGTCGCCCAGCCCGAGCCCCCACGGCGCGAGCACCGGCGCCATGACCACGCTCTGCAGCAGGTAGCAGGTCAACGACCGCCTGCCGACGGCCACCAGCGCCCCGACCACCGCTCCTGGCACCGCACCGGCAGGGCGCCGCACGGCCGCGAACCACGAGACCCCGGCGAGGAACGCCATCGCCCCCGCCAGCCCGGTGAGGCCGTGCAGCGCACCCGCGAGCACGTCGCCCCACCCCGGCCAGGCGACCAGCTGCAGCGACGCGGCCACCAGCGGCAGCGCGCCCAGCACGCTGACCGCGAGGCCCGCCACCGTCACGCGTCGCAGCAGCGGCAGGTGCTCCTCAGGGCGGGTCAGCACGCCGCGGCGCTCCGCAAGCAGCCCCAAGGCCGCTGCCGGCAGCAGGCAGACGACGAGCAGCGGCCCGCTCACCAGCAGTCCGACGGCGGACAGGGCCCTCAGGCCGAGCCCGCCCAGGTAGGTCGCCGGCGTGAGCCCGAAGACGCCTCCGGCGGCGTCGGGCGCGGAGGTGCCGTCCAGGGCGGAGAGGGCGGCGTACGCCAGCAGCGCGGCGCCGCCCCACCACAGCAGCGCGCGGTCCGACGCCCGCAGCCAGAGGGCCACCACCGCCAGCCCGAGCATCCCGTAGGTCAGCAGGATGTCGCCCTCGAAGAGCAGCAGCGCGTGCGCCAGCCCGAACACCCCCAGCCACCCGCACCGGCGCAGCAGCACCCCGCGGGTCTGCGGCCACGGCGCGCCGCGCGTCTGCGCCCGCCGCGCGATCACGGTCAGCCCGAAGGCGAACAGCGCCGTGAACACCGGGAACGCCCGGTTGTCCACGAACGTCCCGACCACGGCGTCCACCGCGCGGTCGGCCAGCCCCGCCTCGACCGGACGGCCGCTCGGCCCGAGCGCCAGCCCGGTCAGGTGGATCGGGGCGTTGGCCAGCGCGATGCCCAGCAGCGCCAGCCCGCGGGCGAGGTCGGGCGCGAGGGAGCGCTCGGCGGTCGGGAGGGGGCCGCTCACGCCGTCCACCCTCTCCCGGCGGGAGGGACGGAGGAAAACCCGCTGGCGCAGGGCCCACGCACCGCCCACCCTGGTGCGCGTGAGCACCGACGCCGCCGTCGTCTTCATGCTCGGCTACCCCGGCACGGGCAAGCGGACCGTCGGCGGTCACGTCGCCGCGCAGCTCGGCGGGGTGCTCGTCGACAACGCCCTCATCAACAGGCCCGTGCTCGAGGTGCTGCAGTGGGACGGCGTCGCCCCTCTGCCACCAGGGATCTGGGACCGCGTGGTCCCCGTCCGCGACGCGGTGCTCGGAACGATCGAGGACCTGGCACCACCGACCACGAGCTTCGTGGTCACCAACGTCCTCGAGGACGAGCCCGCTGCCGCCGGGGCCTACGAGCGCATCCGCTCCCTCGCCCGGCGCCGCGGCTCGCTGTTCCTCGCCGTGATGACCGAGTGCGACGTCGACGTGCAGGTCAGCCGCATCGACACCCCCGACCGGGTCGCGCTGCGCAAGGGCTCCGACCCCGAGGGCTACCGCCGCCACCGGCTTGCCACCCGGCTCTTCCAGCCTCCGGCGGAGGAGGTGCTCACCATCGACACCACGACGACGACGCCCGCCGCCAGCGCCGCCCGCGTCGTCGACGAGCTGCGCTCCCGAGGCCTGCACGGCGGCTGAAGGTCTGAGCCGTCAGCCCCTCCCGGAGGCGTTCAGCGCTGCGACGAGACGCGCGAACACCTCCTGGTCGAAGGGGTCCTCGTCGTCGGCGGTGACCACGGTGATAGTGCTCAGCCCGACCGGAACCACGACCGCCGTGTACGAAAGCTCGTCCTCGTGTCGACCGCACGAGCAGTCGGTCCGGCGCGTCTCGTCGATGGTCACGCGGAGGTCGTCCGCGGCCGAGAGCGGCGAGTAGATGACGTACACGGGCCCTTCACCGTGCTCGTCGAGCGCGTAAGCGTTGTCGTCGGTGAACGCGTTCATCTCTTCGTCCCGCAGCAGGTAGACCGAGCCGTGCGTCTCGGGGAGGAGGTGGCGGGTCGTCGGCCACGCTCGGACGCCGCCCTCGACGTCGTCGAGCGGCATGCCCTCGTGGTCACCGATGATGACGAGCATGCGCGGCCAGCGCAGAGAGAGCTCGTCCACGAAGCGCTTGATGCCGGGCCCCGCCGGACCCGCCGTGATGAACACCGAGTCGACACCGGTGAACACCGTCGGCTCGTAGTCGAGGGACGCGTCGTCCACCGACTCGTCGCTGCTCTGCTCGTCGTCCACAGCTCGGACCTCTGCACCCCGCGCGCGGGAGCCCGCTGCTCACCGCGGTGATCGCCGCGCGAGCATGCCACGCCCGGGCATCATCAGCGGCGCCTCCAGCGCCTCACCACGACGACACCGACGACGAGCGCCGCCGCGCCGCCCGCGACCAGCACCCAGCGCGACCGGGACCACCTGGCCTGGGAGCGGGCCCCACCAGGAGCGACGCGCTCGTCGTCGTCCCCGCCCTCCCCGTCGTCCCCGTCGTCCCCGCCGTCGGAGTCCAGCGGGGTGACGGTGCCGGCGTCGCCGTCCACGGTGACCAGCGTCCCGTCGGTCAGCCGCTGCGTGGCCACGCCCGTGCCGAGCACGGCGGGGATGCCGTACTCGCGGGCCACGATCGAGCTGTGCGACAGCGGCCCGCCCACGTCGGTGACGACGGCGGAGGCCATCGCGAACAGCGACGTCCACGCCGGCGTCGTCATCCGCGCCACGAGCACGTCACCGGGCTGCAGGCGGGCGGAGTCCTCGGGGCCGTGCAGGACGCGCGCGACCGCGGTGACGCGCCCGCCGCTCGCGCCGACGCCGCGCACCACCGGGCCGGTCTGGGCCTCGTCGCCGCCGGGCATCGCCCACACCAGCGACCGTCGCACCAGGGCCGGCGGCTGCGGCAGCAGCTGCGGCGGGCTCGCCAGGCGCTGGCCGCGCCAGACCTCCCGGCGCTGCGCCACCCGATCGGCCAGCGGCGTGCGGTCGCCCGCACCGGCCACCTCCAGCTCGGTGCGGCGCAGCCAGAAGACGTCGTCCGCGTCGTCCACCACCCCGGAGGCCGCCAGGCGGCGGCCGGACTCGCGCAGAAACCGCCGGATGGTCGGCCACGCCAGGCCGATGTCGGCGAGGGCGTCCTCCCGGGCTGCCCCGGCGTCCTGCGCGGCGCGCAGCAGCCGCACGAGCAGGGCGCGCCGCACCGGGTCGAGCCGCCCCAGCACGGTCGCGGTCGCCGCCTCCCGGCGCTCGGCGGCCCGCTGCTGGCGCTCGTGCGGGTCGTCGCCGTGGCCCTCCACGTACTGGCGCAGCGTGGCGAGCAGCGGCTCGGGGTGGTCGGCCGGCGTGCTGACCGCGACGTCCAGGGTGTAGAGCGCGTGCCCGTACCGGCGCAGGTGGTCGTGGAGCAGCTGGTGCCACGTGGGGTCGTCGGGGACGCGCCCCGCCCGCAGCGCCACGGCCGTCGCCGGGTGGCGGTGCGCCCACTCCGCGAGGTCCCACAGCGACTGCTCCGCCCGGATCGGGGCGCTGTCGAGCCCGAGCAGCAGGTCGAGCGAGGGCGGGTCGCCGTCGCGGCGGGCCAGGCGGTCGTAGGCGGCGCGGAACGCCGCCTCCGACAGCACCGCCGCGGGCACCACCGACTGCACGGCCGTGTAGTAGGTGCACCCGGCCTCCAGCAGCTCCGCGGCGGCGCCCAGCAGCTCCGCGTGGCTCATCGCGCGTTCGTCTCGCCCCGGCCAGACCGCGACCCGCGCCGCGTACTCGGGGTGGGCGTGCTCGCGCCAGCCGCGCACCCCGGTGCGGTCCCTCTCCCGGACGAGCCAGGCGGTGGCGCGGGGCGTCGCGGCGAGCATCCGCGCGAAGGCACCGTTGCTGAAGAAGTAGTAGGCGTAGCCGTTGACCGTGGGGAAGCGGATGTCGTCGTCGTCGACGGCGCTGCCGAGGGCGCGGGCGACCAGCGCCCGCAGCGACCGCGGCACGGCGACGGCGGCGAGGTCGGCGAACAGCGGCGTCAGCGGGTCGGGCAGCTGCTCCACGATGCTCGCGCGCCAGTACGTGCCGCCGCGCAGCGGCACGGTCCAGTCGGTGGGCACCGGACCCGTCGGCTCCGGCAGCGCCGTGATGGGCCGCGCCTGCAGCAGCGCCAGCGCGCCGGTGGTCTCGCGCGCCCACTCGACGTCCACCGGGCAGCCGAGGTGCTCCTGCACGCGCTGCCCCAGGTCGGCCAGGGCCAGCGCCTCGGCGTCGGTGAGCACGGCGCGGCGGCGCAGGTGCTCGGGCACGGGCTCCTCGCGCGTACCGCCGTCCGCCGTGGCGCCGGCGCGGGTGCGGACCTGCTTGTCCGCCGTCGTCCTGCTCACCACCACGCCCCGGGCGGTGTCGACGACGACGTCGTCCGTGGTCACCGCCCCGGACACCACGGCCTCCCCCAGGCCCCACGCGGCGCTGATGACAGCCCGCTGCCGCTGCCCGGTGGTCGGGTCGGCGGTGAAGAGGACCCCGGCGGCGTCCGCGTCCGCCATCTGCTGGACGACGACGGCGAGCGCGAGCGCGTCCCCGTCGCCGCGGTCCTGGCCGTGGCGGGCGCGGTAGTCGATGGCGCGGGCGGTCCACAGCGACGCCCAGCACGCCCGGACGGCGTCCAGCAGGGCGGCCTCGGTGCGGACGTCGAGGAACGTGTCCTGCTGGCCGGCGGAGCTGGCGGCCGCGAGGTCCTCCGACGTCGCGGAGGAGCGCACGGCCACCGGCGGCGCGCCGAGGTCGCGCCACGCGCGGACCACCGCCGCGGCCAGCGCCGGCGGCACCGCGGCGGAGGTGAAGAGCCTGCGGACATCGTCGGAGGCGGCGGGACCGCGGGCCGCCACCAGGCGCGCGACCTGCGGCGCGATGCCCGCGCCGTCCACGAACTCCTCGTACGCCGAGGTGAGCACCACGAAGCCGGGCGGCACGGGGAACCCGGCCGCCAGCAGCTCACCCAGGGCGGCGGCCTTGCCGCCGGCGACGGTGACGTCGGTGCGGCGCAGCGCGGACAGCGCCACCACCGGTGCCGAGGAGGACGCGTCCACGAGGACCGGTCTACTCCTGCGCCGCGGCCCTGACGAGCCCTCCCGGGTGGACCGCGTGCTCCGGCAGGCGACGCCCCACCAGCGGCACCACCGCGGCCCCGACCAGCGCGGCCGCGCCGAGCAGCAGCCACGGCAGCCACAGCGCCACGGCCATCGCCGAGACCAGCAGCGGTGCGGCCAGGCCCGCGGCGGTGAACGCATACTGGAACGCGGCCAGGTGCCGCCCGCGAGTGGCGGGGGGCGCGGCGGCCTCGGCGAGGGCGTTGACGCGGGAGCCGATCAGCAGGCTGCCCCCGGCGAGCAGCACCACCGACGCGAGCACCCACGGTCCCACCCAGCTGGTGGGCAGCCAGATCGCCACCGCGCACACCGCGGCCCACGCCACGAGGCAGCAGCCGCCCAGCGCCATGGAGGTGGTGCGCCGCCAGTGCCCCGTGAGCCGGACCACGGTCACCGTGAGCAGCGAGGTCGCGGTCAGGGCCGTGATGCCGGCCCCCGCCGCCCACGCGGCCCCGGGGGCCAGCTCGCGCAGGTACACGGCCATGCCCACCAGCAGGAAGTCGCTGGGGAGCGCCAGCAGGGCGGTGACCGCGACGAGCGCCAGGTAGGGGCGGTTGGTGAGCACGGATTCGGGGGTGCGCGAGGGAGGGATGCGCGAGGCCGGAGCCCTGTCGGACACGGCTCCGGCCTCCGGACCCCCTCCCGGTCGGGGGTCAGCGCCAGCAGTGGAGGCGGTCGCGGAGGTGTGGTGGCGGGCCGGGTGCACCAGAGCCAGCAGCAGTCCCGCGCAGACCACGAACGACCCCGCGTCCACGGCCAGCACCACCCTCAGCACCGCGGGGTCCACCAGCGAGACGAGCAGCGCCGCGATCAGCGCACCCGCGCCGAACGCCGTCGACCTCACCACCTCCACCGCCGCGAAGGCGCGGTCCTTCGGCCCGGCCGGCGCGACGTCGGCGATGAGGGCGAAGACGGAGGAGTAGAAGGTCTGCGTCCCCGCCGCGACCAGCGCGGCGGCCACCAGCACCCCCGTGGTGGCCGTCAGCCAGCGGTCGGCCAGCAGGTACACCAGCACGCCCGCCGCCTGCAGCGCCTGGCTCACGACGACGACGGCCTTCGGCCCCACCCGGTCCACCAGGCCTCCGGCCAGCGGCGGCGCCAGCAGGCCCACGAGCGTGCCGAGCGTGAGGAGCAGGCCGGCCCTGCCGAGCGGCACCCCGACGACACCCGTCACGTAGACGAGCACGAGCGGCAGCACCAGCCCGGACCCGAGGTTGTCGACGCCGAGCGCCACCAGCAGCGCGTTCCGGCTCCGCGAGGCCCTGGCGTCGTCGCTCACCCGGCCGACGCTACGGACACCCCCGCCCCGGCGGCCGAGTTCCCGCAGACCTCCACAACTCCCGCACGACCACGCACCTGCGCGCCACCTCCCGCCCGAGGGCCGGGCTCAGGCGGCGGGCGCAGGGCGGGCGGCCAGCGCGGCGAAGAACCCGTCCGTCCGGGAGCTGAGCAGCGCGAGCTGGAGCGTGGCCCCCGTCGTCGTCGCCACGGGGATGATCCGCGATCCCGGCCTCACCCCGGCCATGTCCTTCAGCCCCGCCTCGACCTCAGCGGTGAGGTCCACCCCCTGCACAGCGACGCTCACCCGCGTGCCCGGCACGATCTTGAGGCCCATGAGGTACGGGCGGAGGGTCAGCACGCCGGGCTCCGCCACCACGCGACCGTGGCGCCACCTGCGCGACACACCCGGCGCGTCACCACCGACCAGTCGCAGGCCTCCGTCGACGACCCAGCGCTCCACGCCGTCCGCACCGCGACGCACCCGCGGATGGGCGCTGCGGTGGCGGTGGACCAGCGCGGCCACCCAGAGAGCCGCCAGACCGAGGAAGACGAGCACCACCAGCACCAGGAACACCGAGTCGCTCACAGGGACCTCCACGCACGTCAGCGGCGTGGAAGATCCACACCCGATGGCTGCACCGTCGCGGTCGCGGCGGCGGCTGGGCAAGGGCGTGCCGCCGGGCTGACCCGCCTCTGCGGCCGCGGGTGGCCCGGCCGGGTGAACCGACCCCGCAGGAGTCACCACCCGTGCTCCCGGCAGCCGGCGCAGCGGGGTGCGGCAGGATGCGCTGCTGCCCCCCCGCACCGACTCCCCCGCGCGAGGCCAGCCCGATGAGCAGCTCCCCCGTCCCGCCCGAGCTCGCCGAGCTGCGCCGCAGCATCGACAACCTCGACGCGGCGCTCGTGCACACCCTCGCCGAGCGGTTCCGGTGCACCCGGGCCGTCGGCGAGCTCAAGGCGCGGCTCGAGCTGCCCGCCGCGGACCCGGCGCGCGAGGAGCGGCAGATCGCGCGGCTGCGCGCCCTCGCCACCGAGTCGGGGCTGGACGCGGACTTCGCGGAGAAGTTCCTCACCCTGGTCATCGAGGAGGTCATCCGCCACCACCTGCACCTCAGCGGGTCGGCCGACGGACCCGGCGAGGCGCCGTCGGTCAGCCGCTGATGTCGCCGAGCTGCATCCCGTCCCCGAGCTGCAGGGTGCCCCCGTCCAGCACCTCGGCGTAGACGCCCAGGTAGGTGTGGCCGCAGTGCTCGGCCAGCAGGCGCGGCACGGGCAGGTCCCGCTCACCGGTGCCCGGGGAGACCTCGGTGGCGGCGCACCGCTCGGTGATGGCCGTCCCCCGCAGCCGCACCCCGCCGAGGGTGAACTCCCGGCCGAGGAGCTTCAGCTCCCGCCACGGCGGGATGCCGGCGAGGTGCACGTTGCCGCGGAAGCGCAGCGGGTCCACCTCGACGCCCGCGCGGCGGCCGAGGTCGGCCACCGAGGCGAGGTTGATGATCGAGACGAACTCCATGGCGCGGTCGGAGTCCGGGGCCATGTCGGTGAAGCGCCGGCCCTCCTCCCGCGCCACCACGGGGACGACGCCGTCGGGCAGCTCCAGGACGCGGGCGAGCAGCGCCGCGGCGTCGGCCCGGCCGGCCTCGGTGGTGAGGTCCGCTGTGAGCCTCTCGCCCCCGGCGTCCGCGGTGAGCACGCCGGTGTCGCCGTCGACGTGGGTGCGCACCCCCGCGAGCGCGGCCTCCTGGGCCAGCACGTAGTAGTGGCGCTTGGCGATGCCGCGCTGCAGTCCCGGGGCGTAGGCGCCGTCCGGCCTGGCGAGGGCGAAGACCCTGTCGCCGGGGAACGCGCGCCCGGGCTCCAGCCGCACGGAGGTCAGCGGCTGCGGGCTGAGCCCTTTGACCGGGTAGACGAACAGCCCGTCGACGCGTCCGCTCACCCGCGCCATCCTCCGCCTCGCCGCTGGTCGTGGGCGTCCTGGGGTGGGTCCGCCCAGCCGGGGTCCGCGTCGGCTCCGGGGCCGGGCGCGGGGCCCGCGGCAGCCGTCCCGCGACCGCCCGCGTCGTCGTCGTCCCCGGTCACCGCGGAGGACGACGACGCGAGCGCGCGCGGGCGTGAGGTGCGCACCGCGCCCCGGTCTCAGACGTGGACGGCGGGGACGCCAGCGTCCGAGGCGCCGGAGACGCGCGTGCCTCGCGGCACGGCCACGGCGGCTGCGACCGCCGCGAGCACGAGCAGGGCGGCGCCGCCCCAGAAGACCACGGCGTAGCCGTCCACGAGGCGCTCCGGGGCGCCGGTGGTCCCGGCCACCGCCACGTACGCCGTGGTGAGCACGGCCAGGCCCACCGAGCCGCCGAGCTGGTTGGCCGCGGTGACGGCCGCCGAGGCTGCGCCGGAGTCGCGGGCGTCCACGCCGAGCAGGGCCACGTTCTGCAGCGGCACCAGCGTCAGGCCCATGCCCACGCCGAAGACGAGCAGGCCGGGCAGCACCTGCGTCCAGTAGCTGCCGCCCACGCTGACCTGGGTGAGCAGCCCGACGCCGAGCGCGCCCACCAGCGGTCCCACCACGAGCTGGCGGCGCGGACCGAGCCGGTCGAGCATGCGGGCCGCCTGCGGGACGGTCGCGGAGATGGCGAGGGTGATGGGCAGGGTGCCCAGGCCCGACAGCAGCGGGCTGAGCTGCAGCACCACCTGCAGGTGGAAGGTGAGGTAGAGCATCGCGCCCACCATCACCGCGCCCACGAGGGCCTGGACGGCCAGGGCGCCGGCGCGCACGCGGTCGGTGACCACGCGCAGCGGCAGCAGGGGGTGGGCGCTGCGGTGCTCGACCAGCACGAACAGCGCCAGCAGCAGCGCCCCGGCGGCCACCAGGACCACGGCGAGGGCGGTGCGCGAGGCGTCCTCGAACGCCGTCAGCCCGTAGACGAGCAGCCCGAACCCGGCGGTCACCGCGACGGCGCCGGGCACGTCGTACCGGCGTTCACCGGCGGCGCGGCTCTCCTGGAGCAGCAGCGCCCCGGCGACCACCCCGGCGAGGACGAACGGCACGTTCACCAGCAGGCACCACCGCCAGGACAGCAGGTCGGTGAGCACGCCGCCGCCGAGCAGGCCCACCGCGGCGCCCGCCCCCGAGACGGCGCCGAAGACGGCGAACGCGCGGGTGCGCTCGGGGCCGCCGGGGAACGTGGTGGTGAGGATGGCCAGGGCAGCGGGCGCCATGAGAGCGGCGAACACGCCCTGCCCGGCGCGGGCGAGCACCAGCTCGGCGCCGGTGCCGGCGAGGCCTCCCCACACGGAGGCGGCGCCGAACCCGACGAGCCCCGCGAGGAAGGTGCGCTTGCGCCCGGCGAAGTCGGCGACGCGCCCGCCGAGCAGCAGCAGCGCGCCGAACGCGAGGGCGTACGCCGTCACCACCCACTGGCGCGCGGAGTCCGACAGGCCCAGGTCGGCCTGGGCGTGCGGCAGCGCCACCCCGACGATCGTGCCGTCGAGGACCACGAGCAGCTGGGTGACGGAGGTGATGACCAGCACCCACGTCGCGCGGCGGCCGGAGCCGTCCGGGCGGGGGGCTGCGGGGACAGGCCCCGAGGGCGGTGCGACCCGGGGGTCGGTGGAGGTGGGCACAGCGGCGCTCCTTCGAAGATCGAGGGTGCCGTCGGCGGGGTTTCCAGCCCGGACCGCCCCGGAGGGCGACCACTCCGGCACGACGCGGCCGGACGATCAACGGAAGGGGTGCGGGCCGCCAGCTCTCGCCGGACCGAGTCCGCACGCCGGTGCTCAGGGTACCGGTCGCCGTCCGCCCGGCGCGGTAGCCGCTCGCGAGGCGCCGACGGGAGCGCGGTGGTTGGCTCGCCGGATGCGCATCTTCTTCACCGGCGGCAGCGGCAAGGCCGGACACCACGTGGCGCCCTTCCTCGCCTCGCAGGGACACCACGTCACCAACGCCGACCTCACCGCGCTGCGCCACGCGGACGTCACGGACCTGCGGGTGGACCTCACCGACGCCGGCCAGGTGTACTCGGCGATGGCGGGCACCCCCTCCGGCGCCGACCTGGACGGCCCGGCCCGGTCGACGGGCACCGCCTCGGCCTACGACGCCGTCGTCCACTACGCCGCCATCCCCAGCGAGTTCATCGCGCCGGACGCCACCACGTTCGCCACCAACACCACCGCCCACTACAACGTGCTCGAGGCGGCCACCCGGCTCGGCATCCGCAAGGTGGTGTTCGCCTCCTCGGAGACCACGTACGGCATCTGCTTCGCCCAGGGCGAGCGCAAGCCGCTGTACGTGCCGGTGGACGAGGAGCACCCGGTGGTCCCGGAGGACTCCTACGCGATGTCCAAGGTGGCCGGGGAGGTGGTGTCGCGCTCCTTCCAGGCCCGCTCCGGCGCCGACGTGTACGGCCTGCGGATCAACAACGTCATCGAGCCGCACGAGTACGCCGAGAAGTTCCCGGCCTTCCTGGCCGACCCCTCGCTGCGGCGCCGCAACGTCTTCGCCTACATCGACACCCGCGACCTGGGCCAGATGACGCTGCGCGCGCTGGAGACCGACGGGCTCGGCTTCCAGGTGTTCAACGTGGCCAACGCGGACATGTCGGTGGCCGCGACCACGCAGGAGGTCATCGAGCGGTTCTACAGCGGCGTGGAGGTGCGCCGCGAGATGGGCCGCGACGAGACCTTCTACAGCATCGACAAGGCCCGTGAGCTGCTCGGCTACGCGCCGCAGCACTCCTGGCGGGACGTGCTGGCCGACCCGCGCGCCGGGGCCTGACGGCACCTCGCGGGGGCCTGGGTAGCGTCTCCAGGCCCCCGCGCCCCGGACGGTCCCGGGCCATCGCGCGACACGACCGACACCTGCGGAGCAGCCGTGATCCACCTCGACAGCCCCGACGACCCGCGCCTGGTCGACTACACCGGCCTCACGGACGTGGCCCTGCGCCGCGTCCGCGAGCCCGCCGAGGGCCTGTTCATCGCCGAGTCCAGCCAGGTCATCCGGCGCGCGCTGCACGCCGGGCACCGGCCGCGCTCCCTGCTGACCGCGCCGCGCTGGCTGCCGGACCTCACCGACGTCCTCAGCGCCTGCGAGGACGCCGACGCCGAGGTGTTCGTGGCCGAGGAGCCCGTGCTCGAGGCCATCACCGGCTTCCACGTCCACCGGGGCGCCATCGCCTCCATGCACCGCCCGGCGCCCGCGCCCGTGGCGGACCTGCTGCGCGGCGCGCGGACCGTCGTCGTCCTGGAGGACGTCGTCGACCACACCAACGTCGGCGCCGTGTTCAGGTCAGCGGCCGGGCTCGGCGTGGACGCCGTGCTCGTGACGCCGCGCTGCGCCGACCCCCTCTACCGCCGCAGCGTGCGCGTCAGCATGGGCACCGTCTTCCAGGTGCCGTGGACCCGCATCGACCCCTGGCCGGCCGGCATCGAGGCGCTCACGGCGGCCGGCTTCCACGTCGCAGCGCTCGCCCTGTCCGACGACTCCGTGGCCCTGCAGGACTTCGCCGCGCACCGCCCCGACAGGCTCGCCCTCCTGCTCGGCACCGAGGGCGCGGGCCTGACCCCCGCCAGCGTCGCCGCCGCCGACACCGTGGTGCGCATCCCCATGCACGGCGGGGTGGACTCCCTCAACGTCGCCGCCGCCAGCGCCGTCGCCTTCTGGGCCCTCGGCGCCGACGCGGCCGGTCCCCCGCCGGCGTAGCCCGGCACCGACGGGGCTCCTCCCTCGAGCACCGGGGCCCAGGCCCGCCGACTCCCCCAGCCGCTGCGCGCGACCGCACCGTCCTGCGCCGGAGAGCCGTGCAGATGGCGTCTTGGCCGCGATCGCCGTTCGACACCACACCCACCAGCTGCCTCGCACCGTCAAGAGACGGAGCGCGAAGGCCCGCGCCGAAGCACGAACGCTCGTCCGCCGGTGCAGCGGTGACGATCTTCGCAGGGCGGGGGCTGAGCGAGACGGACCACCGCACAGGGCATATGAGACTTGAGCACTCGGTGTGACGAGGTGGTCGGCGTCGGGCCGACGGCTGTTCGGTGAGCGGTCCCGTGTGAGACGTCCAGGGGTATCACTTCCTGATGCTCATAGGGCGGCTGCGGCGTGGGACAAGCGGTCCTAGCCCGAGGCGCTGCTCGGGACATCGTCAGCGCAGATGCCGCCCCACCAGCTGTCGTGGCCCTGCGCCTCACATCGCCTCTTTGACGCCCCTGCGGATCAGCCACCAGTTCATCGGGTAGCTCGTCAGGTAGCCGATGCACATCCCCACCGCCATGAGGAACCAGAACGCGGCGCTGTCCGGGCGCAGCGGGTCGGCGGGGAAGAGCGCGAATCGCATCACGGCCATCCACCCGAACAGGCCCACCTCGAAGGCCGTCAGGCTCAGCACGTCCGCCTTGAGCGCCTCCCACAGGCCCTCGGCCACCCCGAGGTCCCGCATCGGGGCGATGGCGAAGTACTGGAAGACCACCCCCAGGGCCAGGGCGAGCACGTAGCTCCAGAAGAACTCCGCGTACAGGTGCTCCCCGAACAGCTCCCAGCCCAGCAGGAAGACACCGGTCTCGGCGATGATGTCCCCGAGGGTGCACCCGGCTCCGCAGTGGGTCACCCCGACGGCCACCGAGGCCCAGAACGGCTTGCCGGGCATCTTCCCGCCGTTCGCCTCCGCGGCCCGAGCGGTGGAGGCGCGCCCCCAGCGGAGGTAGGCCCACACCGCCAGCGGCCCGGCGTACAGTGCTGTGACCGGCCACACCCACTCCATCACCGCCATCCGCTGGCGCCAGCCCGCCACCCGGGCGTCGTAGACGATCCACGCCGCGCAGAGGAATGCCACGGTCAGCGCCGCCCACGACAGGACGGTCAGCCATGCAGGTGCCACAGCGAACGATCGTGCGGTGAGTGTTCGGGGAGCGCATCTTCGGCACGTTGATGACATCGGGACTCATGTGCCGCATCCGCGGGCGACCTCACATCGCTGATCACCTCTGTCGGTAGGAGCGCAGCCACCTCTCATCGATGCGCCGCTTGAGGTGCAACGGCGCGCGGCCGTACCACCACCAGCGGCCGCGCACGGCCATTCCGACACCCGCGCCGAGGTCGAGGACCGCCAGCGCGCGGTGCTGGGGCCGGTACTGCGGAAGCGGCTGACCGCGCCGGCGGGCCAGGAGGCTTTTGAGTAGGACGGGCCCCTGCCGCACGCCGTGCACGCCGATGCGTGGCAGCGGCTGGGGCAGGAAGTGCGCGCAGTCGCCGGTGGCGTAGACCTCCTCATGATGAACGTGCTGGAGCGTCGCCCGCACCGGTATGCCGCGCTCGTCACCCAGACCCAGCCGGTTGAGCAGCGGCGGTGCTGCCAGCCCGGTCGCCACCAGAGCGACGTCGTGCTGACTCGTGCTCCCGTCGAGGTATGCGACCTCGGCTGCGCTCACGCGTGTGACCTGACAGCTGGTGCGCACGTCGACACCGCGCCTCTCCAGCAGCGCCGCCAGCCGCCGACGCGCCCCGTCCGGCAGGTCAGCGCCGATGGTGGGCCCGGCTTGCAGCAACCGGACCCGGGCCACGTCGGGCCGCACTGACAGGTGCGCCGCCAGCTCCAACCCCGTCGAGCCGCCTCCAAGGACGGTGACGCTGGCGCCGGACCCGTCGATGGCGCTGGGTGAGGCGCGCAGGCGGGCATCGAGGTCGCTCAGCTCCGTCAAGGGCTTGACCTTGAGCACGCCAGCGTCGACGTCGATCCCGGGGAGCGCCACGACGCTGCCGATGGCCATGCACAGCACGTCGTAGGGAAGCTGCGCCCCTTCGGAGGTCATGGCGAGCCTGCCCTGAAAATCCAGGCCGACCATGGTCCCCTCGTGCAGCTGCACCCCGTGGGAGGTGGCCAGGGCAGCCACGTCGATGCGTCCAGCTCCGGCGGGCAGGGCCCCTGCGGCTGTGGCCGATGCCATGCCGCTGTAGTGGAAGTAGCGGGGCGCCAGCAGGTGCACTCGGTAGCCCGCCGCACGCAGCACTGCTGCGCGGCGCAGGAGGTGCAGGTGGCTGTGGCCGGCGCCCACCAGCAGGACGGTGGTCACGGGCGACCACTTGCTGCTGGCCTGCGCAGGAGGCGGTAGCCCGTGATGATCCGCTGGGTGGCGCTGAGGGCCACCACCGCGGCCCAGGCCCAGGCGATCTGCTCCGCCCAGAAGGGCACCAGGCACCAGGCGGTGTGCACGAGCACGGTCTCGGTGCCTTCGGCCAAGCCGCCCAGGAAGGACAGCGACCGCCCGTCGTCGATGTGGTGGCCGGTTCGTTCGGCGATGGAGGAGAAGGCCAGGAACGTCGAGCCGTTGACGTAGTAGGTCAGCATGACCAGCAGGAACGGCAGCAGTGAGGCCCCTTCGGTGCTGACGCCCACTCCCACGCCCACGACGAAGGCGCCGTAGACGGTGAAGTCCGCGGCGATGTCCAAGAAGCCGCCGGCCTCGCTGGGGGGAACACCTCGCTGTGCGGCGTTTTCGCTGTGGAGGGCCGTGCGGCGCCGCCGGGCGAGGGGACCGTCCAGCCCGTCTGCGGCACGGGACAGCAGCCACAGCGCCAACGCGGGTGCCCACAGCCCGCCCGCGGCCGCGCCGGCGCCGACCAGCCCCAGGGCCAGACCGGCGATGGTCAGCCGGTCGGGTGTGACGTGCGGCCGGTCCAGGACACCGGCAGCGCGGCCCAGCGGGCCCTGCAGCAGTCGGCGGGCGGTGCTGTCGAGCATCAGGTGCCGTCCCGGCCGTTGGTGGACTTCGCCTGTCGAGCAGTTGGAGAACTGGGACGCGTCGCTGACAGGTCCTTCGGCCTTCGGTGGCGCCGTCGGGCCGCCACAGCGGCGACCAGGGTCAACACGACCAGGACGGCGGTGGCCGTCAGGAACGGCAGCGATGTGGGATCGGTGCCGTAGGCGCCCAGGGCCACGAAGGCCAGGGTGCCGGGAAGGATGCCCACCGCGGTGGCGAGCAGGTAGCTGCCGAAGCGCACGGCGGTGAACCCGCTGGCGTAGTTCACCGCGGTGAACGGCACCACCGGGACCAGGCGCAACCCCAGCACGGCGAACAGGCCGTGGCGCTGCACGAGGTCGTCAACGCGCGCCAGGTGCCCGCGTGTCAGCCGGGTAGCGGCATCGCGCCCCAGCAGGCGAGCCAACCAGAAAGCCATCCCCGCCCCGACCACGGCCGCCGCCCAGACGACGGCGGCACCCAGCGGCAACCCGAAGACCGCCCCTGCTGCAGCGGACATCAGGCTCTTCGGCAGCGGCGCGAGGGTCGCTGCGGCGTAGACAGCCCCGAACAGCAGCGGAGCCCATGGGCCGGAGACCAGCGCACTGTTCGAGCCGGGGCCAGCGCCAGGGCTCGAGCCGGGCAGGGGCAGGCGCGAGGCGATCACGGCCGCGGCGGCCACCAGGGCGACCAGCAGCAGAGGGCGAGCCCATGTCCGCCACGCAGACCGGACCGGACCCGGAGTGGGTGCTGCCGGCACGGCGGCTCCTTCGATGGTGGTCGGCGTGGGCCGGGTCGACCAGCGCCAGTGCGGGAAGGCCGTGGCGGTGCTGTTGTGTTCCCACACCACCACAGCTGATCACGCCGCCCGGTGTGACGGCGCCATCTTCCAGGAGGCCAGCGCAGTGCCCACCGCCCACCAGGTCCCACGGCGAGCGCTCAGGTCGAGGAAGGTGCGTGTCACGGCGCTGGTCCTTGCGTGCGCCGGCTTGCTGGCGGCCTGCGCCGGAGCCGAACCCGGCCCGCAGCCGCAGGAGTCAGCGAGCGGCGGCGGTGGAGCTCAGAGCTGGGAGCAGGTGATGGAGGAGGCCCGAGGCCAGACGGTCGACCTGTGGATGTACGGCGGGGACCAGAAGGGCAACACCTACGTCGATGAGGTCCTCGCCCCGGCGGCGGCCGAGCTCGGGGTCACCCTGCGCCGGGTGCCTGTGGCCGACACCGCCGACGCGCTCAACCGCGTGCTGTCCGAGCTGCAGGCCGGGCGCCGCGACAGCGGGAGCGTGGACCTGGTCTGGGTCAACGGGGAGAACTTCCGCAGCGGCCAGCAGGCCGGTGCCTGGCTGTGCGGGTGGACCAGCCAGCTGCCGAACATGCGCTACACCGACCCAGCCGACCCGCTGCTGAGCAGCGACTTCGGAACACCGGTCCAGGGATGTGAGGCGCCGTGGCACAAGGCCCAGTTCGTCCTGGCCTACGACTCCGCTGATGTGACCGACCCGCCCAGGTCGGTGGAGGAGCTGTTCGCCTGGGCCAGGCAGCACCCGGGCAGGTTCACCTACCCCGCGCCCCCCGACTTCACCGGCTCGGCCTTCCTGCGGCAGGCGCTGTACGCCAGCGCCGGGGGCCAGGGCGAGGTTCCGGCCGACTACGACGAGGCCGCCTTCAACGAGCTCACCCCCGCGCTGTACCAGCAGCTGCTCGACGTGGCGCCCAGTCTGTGGCGCTCTGGCCAGACCTACCCGCGTGACCTGGCCCAGCTGGAGGACCTGTACGCCTCCGACCAGGTCGACATCACCATGACCTACGGCCCGGCCACCCTGGAGGACGCCGTCGCGCGGGGCGTCTTCCCCGCATCGACCCGAGTCCTGGGCCTCGAAGGGGGCACCCTCGGCAACGCCAGCTTCCTGGCGGTCCCGGTCAACGCCGGTGACCGGGCCGCCGCCCAGGTGGTCGCCGACCTGGCGCTGTCGCCACAGCAGCAGCTGGCCAAGGCACGCCCAGAGGTGTGGGGCCAGTACACCGTCCTGGACCAGGACCGGCTGCCCGAACAGGTCCGCCAGGACTTCGCCGCCCTGCCGACCTCCCAGGTGGTGCCATCCTTCGCCGAGCTCTCCCGGGGGGCGCTGCCGGAGCTGGGTGCCGGGTGGGTCGCCCCGCTGGAGGACGGGTGGCGCACCACGGTCCTGCCCGGGCGATGAGCCGCACCCGCTCCCGCGGGCGGGCCGGGCTGCTGGTGCTGCCCGCGGTGGTCCCCACGGTGGCGGTCCTGGGGGCCGGCACCGGCGTGGCCCTGCTGCAGAGCACCGGGCTGATGCCCCTGGTCGGGGCGCCGGAGGCGACGACGGCGACGTACCGGATGCTGGCCGGGGATCGTGCCTTGCGAGACGGACTGGTCATCTCCCTGGGCGTGGCCACGGCCAGCACGGTGCTGGCGGTGGTCATCGGGGTGGGCGTGGCACTGCTGGTGCGCACCACGCGCGCCGGCGGACGCCTGCTGCACCTGGCGGCAGCAGCGACGGTGCCGGTACCCCACCTCATCGGCGCTGCCGCGGTGGGACTGCTGCTGGCCGACTCGGGCTTGCTGGCCAGGGTCCTGGGCCTCGGGCCGGACTCCTTCCCGCCCCTGGTCGCAGGACCGTGGTGGGTGGCAGTGGTGGCGGAGTACGCCTGGAAGGAGTCGGCCTTCGTCGCGCTCGTGGTGCTGGCCGCGGTCGCTGTCCACGAGCGGGAGCTGGACGAGGCTGCGGCAGTTCTGGGTGCTGGACCCTGGCAGCGGCTGCGGCGGGTCTTCCTGCCGCTGGCCGCTCCCGCCGCGACTGCGGCCGGGGGCATCGTGTTCGCCTACGTGGTGGGTTCCTACGAAGTGGCGTGGCTGCTGGGGCGCACCTACCCCGAGCCCTTGCCGGTGCTGGCCTACCGGCTGTACAGCGACGTCGACCTGGCGAGCCGCCAGGAGGCGATGGCGGTCGCGCTGATGACCACGGCCCTGTCGGTCACCGCGCTCGTGGTGACCGCGGCGCTGCTGCGCCGCAGCGCCGCAGTGCGCTCCGGGGACCTGGTGTGAGCGCGCCCGCCGGCACGCGGGTCGAGCCGACCGGTCGCCGGGTCCTGCGGGACTCGGCCACCGCTGCGGCCGCGATCGCGCTGGTGGTCCCGCTGCTGGCTCTGGCGCTGTGGGCGGTGGCTGCTCGCTGGCCCTTCCCGGAGGTGCTGCCCACCACCTGGGGGCTGGCGGGGTGGCGAGAGGTCCTGGCCCAGGGGGCCCTGCCCGCCGCGGGACGCTCGACGGTGCTGGCTCTGGGGGTGGCGCTGCTGGCCACCCCCGCGGGGGCCCTGGCCGGTCGTGCCCTGGCCGGGCGTCAGGTGCCGCTGGCCCGTCTGGTCGAGGGCGTGCTGATCGCCCCGGTGGCCGTGCCACCCTTCGCCGTGGTGATGGGGCTGAACATCGTGGCGCTGCGGGTGGGCCTGCCCGCCACCGCGGCGTTGGTGGTGGTGCTCGTGGTGGCCGCCCTGCCCTACACGACCTGGGTCATGCGCTCGGCCTACGCCGGGTACGACCGCGGCTATGAGGACGCCGCCCGAAGCCTGGGGGCCGGCCCCGGCCAGGTGCTGTGGCGGGTGCACCTGCCGCTGATCGCTCCGGCGCTGGCCGCCGCCGCGTTCCTGGCGTTCCTGGTGGGGTGGAGCGACTACGTGGTGACCCTGGTGGTGGGTGGTGGCCAGCTGGTCACCCTCCCGCTGCTGGTGGCTTCCTTGTCCGCCGCCAGCGGCAACGACGCCGCCGTGGCTGCTGCGTCACTGGCCGCTGTCGCGCCGCCGCTGGTCCTGCTGGTCATGACCGGGCTGCTCGCCCGTGGGCGAGGGGGTGAGCGGTGAGCGCGGCGTGTGGACCGGTGCGAGGGCACCTGCGTCTGGAGGGACTGCGCCGCGCCTTCCCCGGCGGGCAGGCTCCCGTGCTGGACGGTCTCGACCTGGACGTGCCCGCCACGGGGTCCGTGGCACTGCTGGGGCCCTCCGGCAGCGGCAAGAGCACCACGTTGCGCCTGGTCGCGGGACTGGACACCCCTGATGCTGGGCGGGTGGTCCTCGATGGTCGTGACCTGACCCGGGTGGCCCCTGAGCAGCGGCGGATGGCCATGGTCTTCCAGCGGCCGCGCCTGTTCCCCCACCTGGACGTGCGTGACAACGTCGCCTTCCCCCTGCAGGTCGCCGGCGCGCCCCGGCGCCGGGCCCGCACGGATGCTGAGCGGTTCTTGGACCTGGTGGGTGCCGGTGAGCTCCTGCGGCGCCGGCCGCGCTCCCTGAGCGGTGGCCAGGAGCAGAGAGTCGCTCTGGCGCGCAGCCTGGCGGCCCGGCCGCAGGTGATGCTGCTGGACGAGGCGTTCAGCGCCCTGGACCCCTCGGTGCGCTCGGAGATGCATGAGCTGCTCAGCGAGCTGCGCGCCACCGTCGAGACGACGCTGCTGCTGGTCACCCACGACAGGCACGAAGCGGCTGCCGTGGCTGACACCGTCGCGGTGCTGCTGGAGGGGCGCCTGGCCCAGCACGGGCCCATCCAGGAGCTGCACACCAGGCCCGCGACGCTGGCGGTCAGCCGCTTCCTGGGAGGGCTGAACGAGGTCAGCGGTCACGTGGACCGCGGCGCCCACGTCTCCGAGCTCGGCCAGCTCGCTCTCCCAACGGGCGCTACCAGAGCTGTCTCAGCCGGTGCTGCCGTGCTGCTGGTGCGCCAGGAGGCGGTGCGGCTGGTGGCGCTCGACGACCCCACCGCCGACGCCTTCGGCAGCGTCACGGGCATCAGGTCCCGCGGGGCGCGTGCACTGGTGGAGGTGGCCACCGCTGCCGGACCGCTGCACGCCGAGCTCCCACCAGGACAGCACCCGCGTCTTCGACAGCAGGTGGGCCTGGTGCTGCCGGTCGACCAGCGCTGGGTGGTGCCGGCCGCGGCCGATGGCACTCCCGCGCTGCCGGACGTCGCCGAGCGGGTCTGAGGTCTCGGCTCTCAGCCCGCCAGGGGGGAGTCCAGCCACCGTCGCCGCGCCGCCAGCAGCAGCCGGGTGGCACGTGCCAGGGGCCCCTCGCCCAGGGACTGCCTGACATCACTCACCGCGGCGTTCCAGACGCCGTCGCTGAAGGTCGGATAGGCGTGGGTGGCAGCTGCGAGGTCACGCGTGCGCAGGCCCTGGCTCAGCGCCAGCACCACCTCCCCCAGGCTCTCCCCGGCCCTGGGCCCGACGATCGTCGCGCCGACGATGCGGGACCTGCGGTCGAGCACCAACCGGGTGAAGCCCTCGCGGCGGTCCTCGGTGACGGCACGGTCGAGGTGAGCGTGCTCGACCGTGACCGTGCGCAGGCCCTCCGGCAGGTGCGGACCGCTGGGGACCCCGACCGCGGCGACCTCGGGGTCGGTGAAGGTGACCCGAGGCACGATGCCGTCGGTGCGTCGGCGCAGGCCCAGCACGGCGTTCGTCGCTGCCAGCGAACCGTGCACACCGGCCAGGTGGGTGAACGGCGGGTGCCCGGTGACGTCACCAGCGGCCCAGACACGAGGGTTGCTGGTGCGCAGGTGCCCATCGACGCGCACGTGCCCGCGCTCGTCGAGGTCCACCGCGGCGTGCTGCAGCCCCAGGCCAGCGGTGCGCGCAGAACGCCCCAGGGCCACCAGCAACCGGTCATAGGGCAGACGGGTCCCGTCATCCAGGACCACGCCTCCGCTGCCGTCGCCGCTGGGCTCGACGGCGCTGGCACGGGTCTGGGTGCGGACGTGGACGCCGTCGCGTTCCAGCGCGGCGCGGACCACGGCCGAGGCGTCGGGGTCCTCGCGTGCCAGGAGGTGCTCACCGGAGTGGAGCAGGGTGACCTGCACGCCCAGGCGAGCCAGGGCCTGCCCGAGCTCGCAGCCGATGGGGCCGCCACCCAGCACCACCAGACGCCGTGGCAGCTTCGGCATCGCCTCCAGGTGCGACCACAGGTCCTCACTGGTCAACGCGCCGGCGCTGGCAAGGCCAGGCAGGTCAGGGACGGTGGGGGCTGACCCGGTCGCGATCAGCGCCTGGCGGAAGGTCAGGGCTCGTCCGTCCACCGAGGCGGTCCGCTCACCTGTGAACACCGCCCGCCCGGCCATCACCTGGGCGCCGGTCTCACGGATGGAGTCGGGGGAGTCCTGCGGCTCGATCGTCTCGATGGCGCTGCGCCAGTGCTGGGCCAGGCGGGGCAGGTCGACCTCAGCCGCGGCCCCGGCCACCCCGAGGTGCTCGTGGCGGTCCACCTCCGCGGCGCGGGCCGCGGCCGCGACCAGCGACTTCGAGGGCACGCAGCCGGTCCACAGGCAGTCCCCGCCCGTGCGGTGGCGCTCCACGAGCACCACCCGTGCTCCGAAGCGGGCAGCGGTCTTGGCGGCGACCAGGCCTGCGGTGCCGCCACCGACCACGAGCAGGTCCCACGGGTCCTGCCCATCGGCGGTGGCCGTGGTGGCTGCGGTGGCCGGTGTGGTCGAGGTCGTTGACGAAGGTGGGGTCGAGGGCGCCTGTGCAGGGTCAGCGGGGGTGGCTGTCGTGGACGTCGTGGTGGGGGTCACCGGTGCTCCTCCTGGGTCAGGCGTTCGAGAAGGGCGGCCATCCGTCGTACGACGGCGGGGTCTGGCGCCTGGCGCTCGGACCACCCGCGCAGCGCGCGCTTCACCAGGCGGCTCTCCTGAGCGGCCTGCTGGCAGCGGCGGCACACAGCCAGGTGCTGCTCCAGGCGTCGCGCCTGCGGCGCCGGCAACGGCGCTGCGGGATCTGCATCCAGATAGCGCTGCAGGCGGCGGGCGGACCAGTGGCAGGTCAGCATGGTGCGTACGGCTGAGATCACGGCGTGCTCCTCGAGCGGTCCAGCGTCGGGCGCAGCTGGTGGCGCAGCCGTGCCCGGGCTCGGCTGAGCCGGGACATGACCGTGCCGACCGGGACGCCGATGACCTGCGCGGCCTCGGTGTAGCTGAGCTGGTCGACGTCCACCAGCAGCAGCACCTGCCGAAAGCGCGGGTCCAGTGAGGCCACCGCCACCTCCAGCTCCTCTTCCAAGACCATGGCCAGGACGTCATCCTCGGCGCTGTCGGGGCTGACTGCCCCGAACGCCGGGCGAGCCCCGTCGAGCTCCCTGACGTCCTCCACGACGTCGGGCCGGCGCCTGCGGTGCATGTTGAGGTGGGTGTGGCGCAGGATCGTGAGCAGCCAGGCCCGCGGGTGTCTCCCGTCGAAGCGGTCGACTGCTCTGTAGGCGCGCACCAGCGTCTCCTGCACGAGGTCTTCGGCGTCCACCGTCGAGCCCGTCACCGTCCGAGCCACCCTCAGCAGCACCGGGATCTCCGGCTCCACGTGCTGGGCGAAGACGGCTGACCTGTCCAGGGAGGTGTCCCGTTGTCCAGGCACGTGTGAGGCATCCGCTGGCACCTGCTCATCCTTCCCGGTGCTGGACGTCGGCTGGCGCGTGGCGATCCGTGGCCCCGGCGGGTGGGTGTCCCCGCCGGGGCGGGGGCTCACAGGCCAGGCGCCAGCGGCATGTCCAGGTCGGTCTGCACCAGGTGGTTGAAGTGGTTGGTGAAGAGGTTCAAGGCGATGTGGACCGAGACCTCGGTGAGCTCGACATCGCTCCAGCCGGCCTCCAGCGCCGCCTGCCAGGTGCGGTCATCGACGTTGCCCTTGGCTCCGGCGGACTCGCGCACGAGCGCCAGCAGCGCTTCGAGCTTGGGGTCGAAGTCGACCGCTCCGGTCCGGATGGCCACCGTCTGCTCCTGGGTGAACCCGGCCCGCACGGCGGAGACGGTGTGCGCAGACTGGCAGTACGTGCAGTCGTCGACGTTGCCCACGACCAGCGCGATGGCCTCGCGGGTGGCGGCGTCGAAGGTGCCCAGGTCGGTGATGACGCGCTGGAGGGCGACGTAGGACTGCAGCACCACCGGGGAGTGGGCCATCGCCCCGTGGATGTTCAGCACCGTGCCGAAACGGGCCTGCAGCCCCTTCAGCGCGTCGCGGCTGGCTTCGGGGGCGTCAGCAGGGGTGTGGACGGGCACTCGGGACATGCGCAGCTCCTCGCGAGGGTGTCGTGGGTCGTACCGCTGTGGCGCGACACGGAGGGAACCCGGCAGGAGCACGAGGTCTTCCGCTGACCTTCCCGCGCGCCTGCCGCCGGCCCTGAGCGGTGGAGCCGGTGAGGGCCCTCGCTGTCCGGGCGGGTGGTGGACGACCGGGCGGATGGCGACGACCTCGTGCAGGCCCTTCGATGCGTCCGGCAACTGCTCCTGCTCCGGCGACACCGTGGCTCGGCAACGGGACCTCAGGCCATCTCGTCCTGCGCCCGGAGTCGCAGCGTCCTGGCGCCGCACCACGGTGCCCGAGCGGCCGGCTGCCTCTGCTCCCGCGTGACGGGCGAGGACGCGGCACCGCAGATCGGCGCCCTGTTCGCCGTCGCCTGACACGGTGGTCTGAGCAGAGCGGACGCGATCGCCCTGGTTCGACGTGTCGCCCGTGCTGTCGTCCGCGCTGTGCGCCTGCCGCCCCACGGTCCAAGCCGTCCTGTGCGCTTCTCGAAGCCTGGCCGCCGCGGCTCGGAGCAGCGGTGCTCACCGCACTCACCGCCGCGGTGTCCTGGTACCGGAGGTCTGCGCTCTGTGGGGTCGATCACAGAAGCGGGGCACGGCGGCCTCCTAGCGTCCCTTCCACCAACGGCACTCACGAATGGAGCGGGACATGAGTACGACCACCCACCGGGCGACGGCGGCGCGACACAGCCTGGGGACCCGGCTGCTCGCCGGGGCGCTGGGAGGCATCGGCGGAGGGCTGGTGTTCGGCGCACTGATGTCGATGATGGGGATGCTGACGATGATCGCGTCGATGGTGGGCTCGTCGTCGGCTGTTGTCGGCTTCGCGATGCACATGGTCATCTCGGTCGTGTTCGGCGTGGTCTTCGCGCTGCTCGCTGGGCGCTGGCTCAGCTCATGGGGAGCAGGCCTCGTCGCCGGCGCCATCTGGGGCGTGGTGCTGTGGGTCGTCGGGCCACTGCTGGCGATGCCGCTGATGATGGGGATGGCGGTGTTCTCTTTCGGAGCGACGACGGTGATGTCGCTGATGGGGCATGTGATCTTCGGACTGGTGCTTGCCGCGATCTCGGTCGCGATGCTGCGGCGCGGGGCTGAGCGTGTTGGGCGATAGTGCGCAGGTGCCCGGGCTGCCGTCGTCGTCGGATCCGCGTCTGGACCTCGATCCACCTGCGGTCCCAGCTGATCCTTTCTCGTGCTTGACCGAAGTGGACCTCTTCGCCGACCTCTCCGCCGATGAGGTGGCGGCGATGGACCAGATGGCCCCTGCCAGCCTCTTTCGCCGGGGTCAGCTGCTCTACAGCCAAGACCAGACCGCAGACGCCCTCTTCATCGTCAAGGCGGGCAGGGTGCGCGTGTTCCGCGTGAGCCAAGACGGCAAGGCGCTCACTCTCGCGATCTTGGGGCCAGGGTCGGTGTTCGGCGAGATGCTCCTGATCGGCCAGCGGATGCATGACAGTTTCGCCGAAGCCCTGGACGACGCTCTGATCTGTCAGCTGGGCGTTCGTGACGTGGAGCGCTTCCTGCTCGCTGATGCCCGCATCGGGACCCGTGTGGCCAGGCTCCTGGGGGCGCGCGTTGCCGAACTCGAGGACCGCCTGACAGATCTCGCGCTGAAGCCTCTGCACGCGCGCGTCGCAGCCACCCTCGTGAACCTGTCCCAAGGCTCCTCGGCAGGAGGCTCGCGCTTTGGACGTGCACCGTCGATCAGGCTGACGCATGAGCAGCTGGCGAGCGTGATCGGCTCGACACGTGAAGCCACGAGCCGAGTCCTCAGCGACATGGCAGCGGCGGGGTTGATCCGCCAGGGACGCGGTCGCGTCGTGATCCTCGATGTGGTCGGCCTGCGCCGTGGCACCTACCCCCACTAGAGGTTGGAGTTGAGCAGTGCGCGACATCATCGCAACAGCAGAACTTGACGGGACTCTCATCGCGACGACTACCAAGGGACGACTCGTCGAAGGAAACGTCTACTTCCCGGCGTCCGACGTTCGAACTGAACTGCTGAGCTCAAGTCCCTTGACGACTCTCTGCCCGTGGAAGGGGATCGCCCGGTACCGCCACCTGACCACAGAGGGCAGGGTCGTCAAGAACGCCGCGTGGACGTACCCGGTTCCACTGCCCTTCGCGTGGTTCGTCCGGGACCGGCTCGCCTTCGAGCTTGGCAGCGGAGTCACGATCACCTACCGATGATCGGAGCGACGTTCGTCTCGGCTGCATTCTCGCATGGGTTGGACTGTCTCGTGGGTCTTCGGCGCGACAGTCTGGTGCCGGGGATGTCGGCGGGTACTGAGCGATTCGATCATCCGCAGTGGGGACTGGCTGCGGCCACGAACCCTCTGCGGGGTCCTGCGTCACGCACGCGCCAACCGACCCGACCGGTGACGATCGCCCTGTCATGTAGCGGCAGACAAGCAGCGGAATCCCTGACGATCCAGGGGCATTCGGTGGCGATGGCATATGCGACGGACGGCGGCCCCCGCTACCCAGGAGCGCAACGGAGGTTCCGAGAGTGCGGGCAGCGATCCCATCTGCGACAGCTGGAGGCCTCGATCGCCAGCTTGCCGCAATGTGCACGGAGGCGGGCGGTCAGCGGTCCTCGGCGGAGACATCGGCAGAGACGTCGACCTCGCCCGTAGCGAGCAGGCTCAGCCTGCCTCCGGTTCGAGTCCAGCCCGGGTGAACGCGCCGAGGCCGTCGATGCGCGCTTGCGGACCGCGCTGGGGCTGGCGGCCGATGCGGGGCTGGCAGCGGTGGCCAGCTGGATGAGCGCATCAAGAGTGACCCGCTTACTGGATGGCGGGCTCGACGGCAGCCAGCGCCGTCGAGGAGCGCCACGACGTCCGATCGCAGGTCACTGAGTGCTGTCGCCGAGCTGACGATCAGGCTTCCCTGCGGCCCGAACGGCGGCTCGTCACCACAGCACGGACTCCCACGACAAGACCCACCATGGCGCTGACCCCAACCACCACCAGTCCGATCCACACCACGGCACCGATGGCACCCAGCGGGTCGCTCCCGATGAGGGAGTAGGCGCCGAAGGCGGCGAAGGGGACGACCGTCAGCGCCCAGGCACGCAAGGCGCCTACGCGCGGCACCCCGACCACCACCGCGCACATCAAGGTGGCGATGACTCCGAGGACCTGCCAGGCGGCCAGCGTCGGCTCGTCATCGGCCCAGGACAGCCACACCAGCCACGCAGCGGCGCTCATTGCGGCGACCAGGGCCGCCCATGTAGCGGTGGACCTTGACGACCGCGCTGCAGCAGCGGGTGACACCTGTGCGCTCATGGACCCTCCCTGTCGCAGGCTAGGTGACAGCTGGCTGCAGACGGCGCACCACGCGCGAGGCGAGGGCGATCAGCAGCCGTCACCAGGTGCGGCCCCTAGCTCGCCGGTCAGCTCGCGGCGACGTCCCAGTCCGCGCGATCAGCGATCCCATCTGCGACGCCGGAGGCTGTCTGGCCGCAGATGTCCGCCCGGCGGCGGGTGTCGTGCGGGCGGTGCTGGCCAGCGAGATGCCCAGAACAGGCTGCGGGGCAGCCACGGTCCGGTCCGTACCGAACTCGCCCCGACAACCGTCCGGGCCGGGGGCGGCTAGCAGGGCAGGGGCGGTGCCTCGTACTCGACCGGTTGATCGTGCGTGCCCCACAGGGCCAGGTGTGCGGTGCCAGCGTCCCAGCGAAGGCTGTAGGTCCCAGCGCTGATGGGGCGGTACCCGTCATCAGCACCGTAAGAGGCCAGCAGACGCGGACGGTGAGCCCCAGACGGGAGCATGTACACCCTTCCCGAGCCCAGCAGCAGCGAGGAGTTCTCCGCGACGACCACCCGGCATCCGGAGTCGCTGGCTGGTGCCAGGACGTGAAAGGTCGTCACCGCATCAGACAGGCTGACCACCGCGAGCCCGGTCGCAGAGGCGAGCACTGCCAGCGTGGTCACCGCCCCTGCCGCGATCCGGCGCAGGAGTGGCCGGCGTGGCGCCTCGGGGAGCCGGTCGTCGCTGACAGCTCTGACGAGCGCCGCGCAGACCAGTAGCCCAAACCCGATCAGCACCGCTGCGCCGACGGCGTGCCAGCGCCTGGGGACGACCCCAGCGATGACGACCGGCTCGACCCAGTCCCGCGTCCACCATGCCAGGGCGACCGCCGTGACCAGCGCCGCCAGGCCGGCAGCACGGAGCACTACGACGGCGAAGGCCCCCGAACGGCCCGGCGCTGACGCCGCAGGCGCCGGGTCCTGGAGGAGAGCGCTGGGGCTCTTCATGCGCGCAACATCGCAGCCGTCAGGAGGGCAGGGGCCCTGCCGGTCCGAATCGTCGGCACGGGGTTCATCGTGATCTCCCCTGTCGAGATCGGCGACTGGCGGGAGGTGCCCCTGCAACCGAGTCGACGGCGCAAGGTCTCCTGGATTCTCACCGGCGCCAACAGACCGAGGGGCCAGACGCGCGGACGCGGACAACACCTGCACACGCTCCTGTCGTCGTCGGGCGACGCAGCGCGGGGTCACCTCGCTGGTACGACGGCTCAGCCTCTTGCAGCTCCCGTGTGCAGCGGAGGCCGGACCGACGTCGACGCCAGCAACAGGCACGGCGGCGTTCGGTCGGCATTGGCTAACCGCACGCGTTGATGCCTCGCCCGGACAAGATGGGACTGTGAACGACCCTCGACCACGGAGCGCGTCGATGACCCTCACCGTCGAGGTCGACTACATCGAGCCGGATCACTGGATCGCTGTTATCGACACACCTGACGGACCCTTCTCCACCGAGACCGACGCTGCGCCGAAGGTGGAGACTGCGGCCCGGGCGGCGGTCGCTGAGGTCCTTAGCGTCGTCGACGTAGAGCTCGTGTTCGTTGACTTCGACGGACGCCCCTGGTCCCCGCTGGCGAAGGGCTGAGCAGTAACCGCGCCCGGTTGTCTTTCATTCGGTGAGCGGTCCGCCTACGAGACGACCAGCGGTCGGCCTACGACGGCGCAAAGCGGAGTGATTCCGCACCCGGGCCAGCCCTACCGTCCCAAACATGATCACCAAGAGTGGGGCTACGTCAGCACCTTCGGTCTCAGCCGCGACCGCCGAGGCGCCCACAACCGAGCGCTGGGTGCCAGCCTTCGCCGCCCTGGCCCTGCTGTGGGGCTGCTCCTTCACCTTCATCCACATCGGCCTGCAGGCCCTCACCCCCGTCCAGGTCGCCTTCTGGCGCCTGGCCCTGGGCGCGGCGACCCTGCTGGCCATCAGCGCCGCCACCCGCACCCACCTGCCCCGCACCCGGCGCACCTGGGCCCACCTGCTCGTGCTGGCCCTCCTGCTGAACGCCGCCCCCTTCACCCTGTTCGCCATCGGCCAGCAGAGCGTGTCCTCGGTGCTGGCCGGGATCATCAACGCCACCACCCCGCTGGCCACCCTGGTGGTGATCCTGGCTGCCTTCCGCGAGGAGCGACCCACCCGAGCGCGCACCACCGGCCTGCTGATCGGCTTCGCCGGGGTCGCCGTCGTCCTCGGCGCCTGGCGGGGCTTCGCCGCCAGCGAGCTGGCCGGCGTGCTGGCCTGCCTAGGAGCAGTGGCTTGCTACGGCGTCGCCTTCCCCTACTCCCGGCGCTGCCTCGCCGGCAGCGGGGAAGGACCGGTCGCGCTGGCCACCGCGCAGGTGCTGCTGGCCGCGGGCCTGATGCTGCCGGTGCTCGCGATCACCGGCGCGGCCCCGACAGCACCCGTGACACCGACCGTGGTGATCGCGATGCTCGCGCTGGGAGCGCTGTGCTCGGGAGTGGCCTACGTGCTGAACTTCCGCATCGTGGCGGCCGCCGGGGCCAGCACCGCCAGCAGCGTCACCTACCTGACCCCGGTGGTCGCTGCCGTGGTCGGGGTAAGCGTGCTGGGTGAGCACGTGCGGTGGAACCAGCCGGTGGGCGCGGTGGTGGTGCTGATCGGGATCGCCGTCTCCCAGGGGCTGCACCGCGCGGTCGCGGCGCGGATTGCGCGGAGCGACTCCTCGCGCTCGTCCGGGTGAGGATCCCAACTGCGACGGACAGCGGCCTCGACCGCCAGCGCATCGCGAGGAGGCCCGAGGCGGGCGGTCAGCGGTTCGCCTACGAGACGACCAGCGATCGGCCTACGACGGCGCAAAGCGGAGTGATTCCGCACCCGGGCCAGCCCTACCGTCCCAAACATGATCACCAAGAGTGGGGCTACGTCAGCACCTTCGGTCTCAGCCGCGACCGCCGAGGCGCCCACAACCGAGCGCTGGGTGCCAGCCTTCGCCGCCCTGGCCCTGCTGTGGGGCTGCTCCTTCGCCTTCATCCACATCGGCCTGCAAGCACTCACCCCCGTCCAGGTCGCCTTCTGGCGCCTGGCCCTGGGCGCGGCGACCCTGCTGGTCATCAGCGCCACCACCCGCACCCGCCTGCCCCGCACCCGGCGCACCTGGGCCCACCTGCTCGTGCTGGCCCTGCTGCTGAACGCCGCCCCCTTCACTCTGTTCGCCATCGGC